>JAAELY010000315.1 GCA_024226335.1 bacterium | reverse complement strand
TCAATCTCGGCCTGGCCGACCCAACGGCGAATCGCCGTTTCTGAGAGATCCAGATCACTCGCCACCGCACCGATGCTCTTGCCGCCCTTGCGCACCAGCGCCACGACTTCTGCCTTGTACTCCTTCGAGAACGATCGTCGGTTCCGCTTTTCCATCAGACACTCCTACCGCACTTTCGTGCGATCTGTCGTGTCTACGAAACCGGGGCAACCTCAGGGTTTCACCGGATGGCTCAAAGCTTCTTCCACCGTAGGAAACGATGCAGACTGATTTTCACAAGACCGTCGAGCGCGCCTTTCGGGAAGTAGCCGCGAGGTACGGCTTCCGAGTGATTGCAGGCGGGTACGACGCTGTAGATTTCGGCAACTCCCTGGTTGTCTTGGAGTCCGATGATTACTCGATGCGGATCGTGCGGGATCGCGGTCAGGTCTTCGTCGAGATTGCGAGTCCCCTCGATCCCGGCAACTGGTACGGACTCGGCAGGGTGCTCGCGGTTGTCCACGGCAACACCGAGGATGAAGTGCAATACAGCGGCCCGATCAACCCGGACGAAGCCGCTTCTGTGATCGAGGGGCACCATGCCAACTTCGTCGAGCGACTCGGTCCGGAGCGCTACGAGCGTACCCGGGTTCAGTTGGACCAGATCGGGCAGTTGGCCAAGGAGAGGCTGCTGGGCCAATCTCAACCGGGTAGGTGATCGGGACCTGCGGCCGGACCGTTTCTCGGCTCCACCCTCCACCCCCGTGCTCCCGCTCTCACCGATCTGCCCGATGGCTATCCCGTCAGAGCAACTTCTTGAACTGCTCGACGGTGAGCCCTGCATCTCTCACGATGCCGCCAAGGGTGAAGGCGTTGACGGGGTTGTGTCGCGGGATGGTGAGGATGCGCGCTCCATCGGTCATGACGATGTGCTTGCCCTGACGCGCAATACGAAAGCCCGCCTTCTCAAGCGCACGAACCGCCTTCTGATGTGGGATACCGGGGATCTTCGGCACGGCGATTAGAGGGCGACGTCGACTTCGCGGACCTCGGCGTCCTCGAGTAGCTCGTCGACGACGGCCAGGTAGTCGGCGATCGCCTCCTGAATGTTCCCTCTGGCGGGCTCGTTCGAGATCTACCTCGTGGGGTTTCGAGTCGCAAGTCCCATCCCTGAGCTAGGGAGACAGGGGTGCTATACTTCCT
>JAAELY010000314.1 GCA_024226335.1 bacterium | reverse complement strand
GCTTCTATCTCCTGCCCGCCACTTCCTACTTCTCCCGCGTCATGGTGGGCGTCCTGGCACGAGCCCAGGAGAAGTACCCGGTCCGGATTCACGCGGCGATCGCAGCGTCCAATCATTACTTATGCCCAGCTGGGCATAAATAGTGTTGAACTAAACCGCTCCGCGGTAGGACCTGGCTGTGGGTTTCGTGCTGACTTGAGGAGTCCAGGTCTCCGATCGCCTTTGATGAGTATGACCCGGTGAGGTGAAGCTGGAGGCCGGAGCACGTTCGCCCAGAGGCTGGCACGCTTCGCGCGCTCGCAGATCTGCGCTTCGCGCTTTACGCCTCCGCCCGGAGAAGTTAGTCCCGGATCCCTCGGTGCGTCATCCGGGCGAGAAGTTCAGGGGAACTGCGAACAGCGTGGCCCTGTTCGGGGCGACGATGTGATCTCACCGATCACATCGACCCCAGAAAGGAGCCCCCATGACCCCTCTACGTAAGCGGATGATCGACGACATGCGGATCCGTAATCTCGCACCGTCGACCCAGGAGTGCTACGTCCGCCAGGTCGCCGGCTTCGCCGGTTACTTCGGCAAGTCCCCCGAGTTGCTCGGATCCGAGCAGGTCCGAGATTACCAGCTTCACCTCATTGGAGACCGTGAGGCCTCCCCAAGCGTGCTCATTCAGACCGTGGCCGCGCTGCGG
>JAAELY010000313.1 GCA_024226335.1 bacterium | reverse complement strand
GGCGCATTCCGACCCGCAGACTGCCGGGCGGACGGAGTCACGAACTCTCTTACGCGTACTGAGTCCAGGGAACGGGTCAGATGGCCTGCTCCGAGAAGACCTGCGGACTCGAAAGGCACATTCTTCGGACCACAACCCAATTCAAGACATCCCCGAAAGGGACCGAATTCCCGGGTATGACCCTCCTGACCTGTCCGAAGACCCGATTCGCCCGCCCGCTCCTCCCGGCCGCTCTCGTATTGCTTGCGACAGCCTTGTGCGGATCTGGAGCGAGTGCGGACGAGATCTACCGCTGGACCGATGCCCAGGGAAGAGTTCACTTCAGCAGCACGCCCCCACCGGGTGCCGCCGAATGGCAGAGCAAGCGCGACGCGTTGAATATCGTTCCCGAACTCAACCGCCCTGCAGGCAAACCGGAGTCTTCTGTCGAGGCACAGCGTGCGCGGGCGCGAGCTGCTGCGATGCGCAGCAGGAACGGTGCGCCGGCCGCCGCCTCTTCCCAGGCACCCTCCCCGAGCAAGACGATCGCCGGCCAGTCCCGCAAGCAGTGGCATGACGACGCTCTCGCAAAGCAGCAACGGGTCCGGAGCTTGGAGAAATCCGTCGAGCGACTCGAAGACCAGATGTCGTTTCCCAGTCGAGTGCGCTCGAGCATGCGTCGCGCGCTCATCGAAGACCGGCAGGAGCGCAGACTCAACAAGTTGAAGGCTCAACTCGAGGAAGCAGAAGATACTCTCGGTGATTTCGAAGCTGATGCCCAGCGTTCCGGCGTTCCAGCGGCCTGGTTACCGTAGTGCTCGGAGTCGCAAGCGACTAGCGGGTTGAAGACGCGAAGGCGCGTTGCAGTGCGCGGTCCTTCTGGCGGCGACAATCCCTCGCCTGCGCCAGGATCCTGGAGAAGTTCTGCGATCCGTGGATCATTCCCGGATAGCGTGAGATTTCAACAGGGACTCCCGCGGCGATCATGCGAGCCCCGTAGGTTTCCGCTTCGTCGCGCAGTGGATCGAACTCGCAGGTGACGATCAAGGCCGGAGGTAGCCCGCTCAAGTCGGGGGCATGCACGGGAGCCGCGTACGGGTTGCTTCGATCCTTCTCGTCTTGCAGGTAGAACCCCCAGCCTTCTTGCAGCGCGGCGCGCGTCAGCAGATATCCTTCGGCAAACGCGTCCATCGATTCCGTCTCGAGCCTGGGATCAGTGGCGGGGATTTCCAGCAACTGAAAGCAGATCGCCGGTCCGCCCCTGTCCCTCGCCAGAAGTGCGAGACCCGCTGCCAGATTGCCACCCGCACTCGATCCGGCAATCGCAATCCGGCGGGGGTCGACCCCGAGTGCATCTGCTTGCTCGGCCAGCCAACTCGTCGCTGTGTAGCAATCGTCCAGCGGCGCCGGAAACGGAAACTCCGGAGCCAGGTGGTAGTCGACCGATGCGACCACGCACTGGGCATTTGCGGCCAGTTCGAGGCATTCCGGTTCGGCCGAGTCCAAACTACCCGCCCACCAGGAACCTCCGTGGATGAACACGAGAGCAGGAAGCGGAGCAGCGGCAGAGGCGACGGGCGAATAGATGCGCACCCCGAACTCCCCGTACTCGCCCCAGAGTTTTCGTTCTTCGATGCGCGCGACCTCGGCGGGTTCCTTTCTCACCTGCGGCAGGAGCGCGCTTCTGCGCTCTTCCGCCTCGCGACGCCGCTCGCCGAGCGGGCGCATATCAGGACCGTTCTGCGTGGGATAGCGCTCGAGAATCGTCTGAAGCACAGGATCGAGCGGCATTGGAACTCTCCCTCAGGTTTCACTGCGACTCGCGTCCGACGAGAGCTCGGTTACGCCAGTCGATCTACCACTGCGACTCCATCTTTCATGATCAGATCAAAGTGCTTGTGCGGTTCTGCGAGCAAGGCGATCTGGCGTAGAGGGTCGCCATCGACCAGAATCAAATCCGCGCGAGCGCCAACCTTCAATTCGCCGAGCTCGTCGGATCGGCCGAGTATCTGCGCGTTGACGCGGGTGGCCGAGCGGATCACTTCGATGGGTGAGAGCACTTCTCCGCGAATCCTGAACTCCTCGCTCTGGTGTTCGTGAGTCTCACCGAGTAGATCCGTACCAAAGCCCATGGGAAGGCCGGCGTCCCGCGCGATCTCGAGCGACGCCAGGCCGGCGTCCAGCACGTCGCGTACCTTGCGCTGGCTATTCGCTGGAAAGCCCAATGCGCGACCGAGCTCGTCGATCTTGTAATACGTAACCAGGGTCGGAACCAGGAACGCCTTGCGCTTTACCATGAGCGCCGCCGTTTCGCGATCGATCAGGTTGCCGTGTTCGATCGTGCGCACACCCGCATCAATCGCTCTCTGAATCGCATCGGGAAGATAGGCATGAGCCATCGCGTACGTGCGCCAGCCCTGTGCTTCTTCGACAGCTGCGCGCATTTCATCCGGAGAGAACTGAGTGTTCCAGATCGGATCCGTTGGTGAGGCGACTCCGCCAGAAGCCATGATCTTGATTTGATTGGCCCCTCGGCGCAGTTCTTCGCGGGCGGCCTTTCGCACAGCATCGACGCCATCGACCACATGAGAGAAGCCGGTCGAATAGATCTGGCACGCGCAGCCCGCCGTTTCATCTCGCGCGCGAAAATCACCGTGACCTCCAGTCTGGCTCAGCGTTCGCCCCGAGTAGAAGATGCGCGGACCCGAGATCAAGTCCCGGTCCACGGCTTCAGCCAGACCCCAATCGGCTCCCCCTGCGTCACGTACCGTGGTGAATCCACGCCTCAGCATGCCTTCGAGAATCACACGAGCTTCCTGGGCCACGAGAGTGATGGGGCGGCTTTGCAGGCTCGCCAGATTCATGGTGGTGATGATCACGTGTACGTGGGCATCGATCAGGCCCGGCAGGAGGGCTCGACCACCGGCATCGATGGGTCGTGCATCCGGTGCCGAGATCTCCCTATCACTCAGTTCCACGATGCGTTCGTCTTCGATCAGCACCGAAGTACCGGGCCGCAGTTCGGCGCGGTCCAGATCGAGCAATGCTGCGTTGGAAACCAGGGTCTGTGCCATGTCCACCTCGACCGCCACGCGCACCGTATGATGCCGGAACGGAGAGCCCGCTCAGCGGACCTTCAATGGAGGAACAGAATGACCGGACCGCTCGATAACATCAAGGTAGTCGAACTCTCGACCTGGGTCGCGGGTCCCGCTGCCGCGGCGCTAATGCGCGATATGGGTGCGGACGTGATCAAGGTCGAGGCACCTACAGGGGATGCGCTGCGAGCGTTCAGCTTGCGAAACCTCGGGTACGAAACCGATCTGAATACGGCCTTCGAACTCGACAACCGTGGCAAGCGATCGATCGTGGTCGATCTCGAGAACGAGCGAGCAGGCGAAGTGATCTCCAAACTGTGCTCTCGCGCGGATGTCTTCATCACGAACTTGACCCAACCGCGACGCAAACGTTACGGCCTCGGGTTCGAAGCCTTGAAGAAGGCGAACCCCAGACTCGTATACACCTCACTCACCGGATACGGCACGCACGGTCCCGATGCCGATCGACCGGGCTTCGACTACTCGGCGTTCTGGGCACGCTCGGGAATCATGGGCTTGATGGGGGAACCGCCCTCCCCGCCCCCGCTGTGCAGGGGGGGACAGGGAGACCACACGACGGCCCTGAACCTTGCGCTCGCCACGCTGGCCGCCCTCCGACTGCGCGACTCACAAAACCGCGCGCAGTACACCGAAGTCACGCTCTACGGGACGGGCGTGTGGACGATCGCCGGGGATGTCTCGGCATCGCTGGTCACCAGAACCTCGGGACCGCGCCACGACCGCAGCACTCCACCGAATCCGATCTGGAATTCCTACCGCACATCGGACGATCGCTGGATTCTTCTGGTCCATCCGGCGCCGGATCGCTTCTGGCCGCTGGTCTGCAGTGCCATCGGGAGAGATGACTGGAGTGCAGATCCGCGTTACGACAGCGCGCCGAAGCGCTCGCAACTCAGCGCCGAACTCAGCACAGCGATCTCCGAGGCCTTTGCCCAGCACGACCTCGCCTACTGGAGCCAGACACTCGACCAACACGGTGTTGTGTGGGCTCCAGTCGCCACCATACCGGAAGTGGTACAGGATCCACAGGCACGCGAGATGGGCTTCTTTCACTCCATCGACCACCCGGAGTGCGGAAGCTTCGAAACGCTTGCGGCACCGTTTTCGATTCGCGATGCGGCGGTCGTCCCGCGCGGACCTGCTCCCGGACACGGGGCGCACACGCGCGAAGTATTGCAGGAAGCAGGACTCAGCAGCGACGACATCGACGATCTCAAACGTTCGGGTGCCATCGGGAACCAATGAGTCTTCGGGCTCATCGCCGGCTCTCGTAGGTCCGATGCGATAGCGACGCTAGAGTGAAATGAATTGACATTCCCGGATGCAGGGCACTCGCTCCTGCCCGAACAACTCGAGACGATGGCCAGTACGGCACTCTATTGGCGGCGTCCTGGATGAGACAAGGAGATGAACTCGATGGCCAAGGCTCTACTTACTGAACAGAACGCGCACATTCTGACCGTCACCATCAACCGCCCCGAAAAGAAGAATGCAGTGAACGCCGAAGTGTTGTGCGGTCTGTCGGATGCCTGGCGCCGTCTCGATTCCGATGATGACTTGAGAGTCGGAATTCTGACTGGCGCGGGTGAGAGTTTCTGTGCGGGAATGGATCTCTCCGTGATCGGCAAGCTCAGCTCGGGTGCGCCTCCGGATGACGAGTTCGAGGAACGCTTGAAGAAAGAACCCAATGTGATCTTCGACGGTTGGTTGAAGACCTACCGCCCCAGCAAGCCGCTGATCGCCGCGGTCGAGGGATTCGCCCTGGCCGGAGGAACGGAGATCCTTCAGGGTACCGATATTCGCGTTGCTGGCGAGAGCGCGAAGTTCGGGGTGACGGAGGTACAACGCGGACTCTTTCCGATGGCCGGTTCGACGGTGCGCCTTCCGCGCCAGATCCCCTATACGGTTGCACTCGAGATGCTGCTTACGGGTGAGGCGTACAGCGCCGCTCAATGCCTCGATTTCGGATTGATTGGCCACGTCGTGCCCGATGGCCAGGCACTGAGCAAGGCACGCGAGGTCGCCGCGCGAATTGCAAAGAACGGCCCCATCGCCGTCAAGGCAATCTTGCGTTCTGCTCGCGAGAGTTTCGGCCTCCCAGAAGCCGAGGCTTTCGAGCAAAAGGAGATGCCGATCGGCATGCCGGTTTTCCAGAGCGAAGATGCGAAAGAAGGACCGCGAGCGTTTCTCGAAAAGCGGGAGCCGGTTTTCACGGGCCGGTGACCCTCGACCGAACCCGGATACCTGCCAGGCCACGACCTCGTCCATCCGCGGGCAGATTCCGCTCTCGCCGGACGACGTCTGAACCGATGACGGGAATCGAAAGGACGCTGTGCCGGGCATCATGAACAAGCTTCTCGTCTGTCAGCACGTGCCGTTCGAACTCCTCGGAACCCTGAATCCGCTCTTCAAGAGCTTTGGATTCCGCATCAAATACGTGAACTTTGGCCGCTATCCCAAGTCCCAGCCGAGTCTTGACGGCTATCACGGCCTGATCGTCCTCGGTGGCCCGATGAGCGTCTACGACGATGCAGGCTTCCCCCACCTTCTGACTGAAGTGGAGTTGATCCGGGATGCGCTACAACGAGGGATCCCGATTCTGGGAATCTGTCTCGGCGCTCAACTGCTCGCCCGCGCGCTGGGAGCATCCGTGCGCCCGAATCCGCGAAAGGAGATCGGCTGGTATGACGTCTCCCTTACTGAGGAAGGCCGACTCGACCCGCTCTTCGGCCATTTTGCGCAATCCGAACGCATCTTCCAGTGGCACGGAGACACTTTTGATCTACCGGATCAAGCGGTTCGGCTCGCTCACTCGGAAGCCTGTGAAAATCAGGCCTTTCGCTACGGCGAACACGCATATGGCCTGCAGTTTCATCTCGAAGTCGATGCTGCACTGATCGAGCGCTGGCTCAGTGTTCCTGTGCACCTCGCCGAGATCGAAGAACTCGGAGGCGCTATCGACCCGAACTCGATCCGCGCCGAGACTCGTGAGCGCATCGCCGAAGCGATGCGCCTGAGCGATCGCACATTCAGCGAATTCGTGCGCCATTTTGGCCGCTGCAGAAAACGCCTGGCCCACCCGCATAGCTAGGGAACCTCTGCACAGGGAGGCTGCGGCTGCGAAGCGCGATGCATCCGCCTGCGCTGCGTCGCGCGACCCTCTGCAGATCTACGGATCTGCGATCGGATCACCCTTCTTGCTCAGGCGGCGACTCCCGCTTCTCGC
>JAAELY010000312.1 GCA_024226335.1 bacterium | reverse complement strand
TCAGCGCGGAGCGCGGCATGAGATAGCCTGGGGTGAGGCTGCCGAACCCCAGGTTCCCCGGCGCAGAAGACATCAGCCCCGCAAGGGGCGGCATACGGCTCGCCGAGCACGTCCGAGAAGATATGTCGCCCCTCCGGGGCTGATGCCCCGTGCTTCATCGCGAAGCACGTCCCGTGCTCCGCCTGAGCCCCGCCGCGACTCGCAGAGCGCTTCCCGAGCTCTGTCAAAGCCCGGTGCTTTATCGCGAGCATCGGCCCGCAGGCTGTCGGAGCCGCCTGATGTGCCGCTGAGCACGCCTGTCCGAGGTCTGACGTCTCGTTGTTTATCGTTTCTTGCGCGACGCGAAACGAGGGAACTGTCCGAAACGACATCGCATGCACGACGGCGAGCCTCGGAATGGCCTTCTACGCCAGTTTTTGCCCGACGGAAAGCCTCGGACACACGTTGACGGCGGCCTTTTTTCCGGCTGACAGATGCTTTGCGCGCGAATCGCAATCAGAAAACGCTCTATCCGGGGCGTGAGATATGTCCCTGCCCGGAAGAGACTTCTGCCCGTAAACCGCCGACTTGTCAAACCGCGGCGAGCGGGTCGGCACGCGCGCGCGCACGCCGGCGCCAGTCGCGGCGGCCACCGTTGTGCGCGCGAGGAGCTTGCGCGCGCAGGCGCCCCGGCCGACTCCTATGGTAAGAATTCATCTCCCATGGATTAAGTTCACTACCCGTATCACTACCAATCGCATGGAATGACCGGTGGTAGAGAAAATACTTGTAATATTTGGCCGGCGTGACGGATATGTCATTTCCTGTCCTAAACAGGGTCTCTTTCGAAATTCTGACGCTGCCTGGCGCCTTCGGCCGCCAATAGAGTCAGATTATGACATATCGGTCAGATTTCATCCGGGAACTTTTCTGAGAGACCATTTATAGTGTACCCATGATTTACGCAATTCCACACGACGTCCGAGCCGCGACCGCCAGAAAGTCGAGCTGCAAGCTCGAGTTTTGCCACGGGCTGCTAGGGCGCTAAAGGGGCCGGTCGCGAGCCTCTAGCTCGTGGCCTGACCTGATC
>JAAELY010000311.1 GCA_024226335.1 bacterium | reverse complement strand
GGCTGCGCAGCGCGATGCATCCGCCTGCGCTGCGTCGCGCGACCCTCTGCAGATCTACGGATCTGCGATCGGATCACGCTTCTTGCTCAGGCGGCGACTCCCGCTTCTCGCTCGATTCCTCCCTGTGCAGAGATTCCCTAGCCGATCTTTACGACCGGGGCCGGCTTGCCGATCAGGTCGGCGTAGAAGTCATTGCCCTTGTCGTCGACCACGATGAATGCGGGGAAGTTTTCGACTTCGATCTTCCAGATGGCTTCCATGCCCAGTTCTTCGAACTCCACGACTTCGACCTTCTTGATGCAGTGGTCGGCCAGTCGTGCGGCGGGGCCGCCAATCGAGCCCAGGTAAAAGCCACCGTGCTGTTTGCACGCGTCGCGTACCTGCGTGGAGCGATTGCCCTTGGCCAGCATCACCATGCTGCCGCCGTTCGACTGAAAGAGATCGACGTAGGAGTCCATACGACCGGCCGTCGTCGGTCCAAAGGAACCCGATGCACGGCCTTCGGGCTTCTTGGCCGGCCCCGCGTAGTAGATGATGTGGTCCTTCAGGTATTGCGGCAGACCCTGACCGGCATCGAGCCGCTCCTTGAGCTTGGCGTGGGCGATGTCGCGTCCTACGATGATCGTACCGTTGAGCGAGAGACGCGTTGAGACCTCGTGCTTGCTGAGTTCCGCGAGGATCTCCGCCATCGGCCGGTCCAGATCGATTGATACGACGTCGCCTTCGAGATCGTCGTCGGTCGTGTCGGGCAGGTACTGCGCCGGATTCGTTTCGAGTTGCTCCAGGAAAATGCCGTTGCGATTGATGACGCCCTGGATCTGACGGTCCGCAGAGCAGGACACGCCCAGGCCAACGGGGCAGGACGCGCCGTGTCGGGGCAGGCGAATCACGCGCACGTCATGCGCGTAGTACTTGCCGCCGAACTGTGCCCCGATGCCGGTCTCGTTGCACAGCTTGCGGATCTTGTCTTCGATATCGAGATCGCGAAACGCGCGACCGTGCGGGTTGCCACTGCAGGGTAGTGTGTCGAGGTAACGCGCACTCGCGAGCTTGACCGTCTTGAGTGTCGATTCCGCCGATGTACCGCCGATCACCAAGGCCAGGTGATAGGGCGGGCAGGCGGAGGTGCCGATCGTGCGGATCTTTTCCGCGGCGAAATTCAACAGGGTTTCCGGATTCAAGAGCGCTTTGGTTTCCTGATACAGGAAGGTCTTGTTTGCCGAGCCACCGCCTTTGGCCATGAATAGAAAATGATATTCATCGCCTTCTTCGGCGTACAGATCGATCTGGGCCGGCAGGTTCGTTCCGGTGTTCTTCTCTTCGTACATGTCGAGCGGGGCCATCTGCGAGAAGCGCAGATTCCTCTCCTGGTAGGCGTCGAAGATCCCCTTTGACAAGCTCTCTCGATCGTCAAAGCCGGTGTAGACGTTGCCGCCCTTGTGACCGATGACGATGGCAGTGCCCGTGTCCTGGCAACCGGGAAGAACACGTCCCGCGGCGATGTTCGCATTCTTGAGTAGTTCCAGAGCCACGAAGCGATCGTTATCCGACGCTTCTGGATCGTCGAGGATATGCCGGAGTTGTTTCAGGTGACTCGGACGAAGCAGATGGGCGATGTCGTCCATCGCGTCGCGGGCGAGTCTGCGCAGCGCTTCCGGCTCGATCTTCAAGATCTTGCGCCCTTCGAACTCGATCAGGGACACGTGTTCGGACGTCAGCTTGCGGTAAGGCGTCTCGTCGGGACCGAGCTCGAAAGGATCCTGATAGTGAAATTCTGCCATGCGCTCCTCCTCCGAGCGGCGGAGTATAGAGCCGGCCTACGGGCGGCGCGAGAATCGCCTGCGAGTGCCCGGTTTACGCCGAAATCCTCTCCTGGAATTGCTGTTTGGGTCTCTTCGGGCGATTTGCACAGGCCCGCCGGTCCGGACATCGTTGATTTTGGATGTTTTCGGCTCAGTTTCGAGGCTCAGGAGGGATTGGCGGGACGGTTTCGCTCTAAATCTATCGATTTATTGGATTATCAAATGTCTTTTCCCTCATATTCGGAGAAACCCGGGTCATTTTTTCTGGACGGGCAGGTCCTTTCATGTAAGATCCTCGGATTCGGGCTGTTCAAAGCTCGAATCCTATTTGCCGGAGTCTGGAAATGGATCAAAATCTCCCCACAGGTGGTGAAAAGCTCGTTCAATGTCTTGAGCGAGAAGGCGTTGAGTACATTTTTGGCCTATCTGGCGGTGCGGTCATGCCGATCTTTGACGCGCTTGTCGATTCGAAGATCAAGTTGATCCTGACGCGCCACGAGCAGGGTGCAACGCACATGGCCGATGGCTACGCTCGTTCGACGGGCAAGCCCGGTGTGGTCCTGGTGACTTCGGGCCCGGGGGCCACCAATACCGTGACCGGATTGCTGACTGCGCTGATGGATTCGGCTCCGATCATCGTGATTTGCGGTCAGCAGATCCTGCCCATGCTCGGTAAGGACGCATTCCAGGAAGCCGACGTCACGGGTATTACCTATCCGGTGGTCAAGCACTCCTATCTCATCAAGGAGGCCGAGGATGTCCCGCGCATCTTGCGCGAGGCGTTTCACCTGGCGACGACCGGGCGGCCTGGCCCCGTGCTGATCGACCTGCCCAAGGACATTGGCCAGGGTCCCTGCGCCGCGCCTTTTTCCGATGAACTGGATCTGCCCGGTTACGAAGTGCCCTCACGCGCCGAACCCGACAAGATCGTCGAGGCCGCGCGACATCTGAGCCGCGCGAAGCGGCCGCTTCTGTACGTGGGCCATGGTGCCGTGATTGCAGATGCGGGAAAGGCGGTCACGACGCTCGCCGAGAAGTTACGCGCGCCGGTCGTCACGACGCTTCTGGGCAAGGGCGCGGTCGACGAAATGCACCCGCTACACCTGGGCATGATGGGAATGCACGGGACCGCGTACGCAAACAAGGCGGTGGCCGACTGCGATCTGATCATGTCGATCGGCGGTCGTTGGGACGATCGCATCACGGGCAAGCTCGACGAGTTCTGCACCGACGCCATCAAGATCCACATCGATATCGATCCGGCGGAGTTCAGCAAGATCGTGGTTCCGGATATTTCGATCCTGGGCGACGCGCGACTCGTGATCGAAGACCTGATTCCCCAGGTCGAGATGGCCGACACCGCCGAATGGCTCGACCAGTGCGAGCGCTGGCGCAAACAGTTTCCCCTCAAGTACTCAAAGCAGGGGGGGCTGCGCGCGCAGTACGTGCTGGACCGTCTCAACGCGATCACCGCAGGGGAAGCCATTTTTACGACGGACGTCGGCCAGCATCAGATGTGGGCGGCGCAGTTCTGCAAGGCGCGCTCGAATCGCCATTGGATCTCGAGTGGCGGTGCGGGAACCATGGGTTTCGGCTGGCCCGCCGCGATTGGGGCCGCGTTTGCGAATCCGGACAAGAAGGTCTGGGCCGTGGTCGGGGACGGTGGTTTCCAGATGACCAGCATGGAACTCGCGACTGCGCAGATCCACAAGCTGAAGGCGAAGTGTCTGATCATCAACAACAACTTCCTGGGTATGATCCGGCAGTGGCAGGAGATGTTCTACGAGAACCGACTGTCCGGAGCCGATCTGGAAGGCAATCCCGACTTCGTGAAGCTCGCCCAGGCGTATGGAGTCAAGGCCTTCCGCATCAAGCGTTCAGCCGACACGGATCGCATTCTCGAAGAGGCGCACGCCTACGATGAAGGCCCGTGTGTCGTCGTGGCCGAAGTCGTCAAGGAAGACAATGTCTTTCCCATGATCCCGGCCGGTGGCTCGGTCGGCGAAATGCTGATTGAAGCACCGAAACACAAGCTCCAGAAACCCACAGGAAGCACGTGATCCCATGAGTGCAGCCCAGACCATCCCGACTTCGGAATCCAATCCGATTCACACCATCTCGCTCTTCGTGAACAACAAGCCCGGGGTTCTGGTTCGCGTGTCGCTCGTGTTCTCGCGGCGCGCGTTCAATATCGAGAGTCTGGTCGTCAGTCCTGCGGCAGAAGGCCGTTTCGCCCGCATGACGATCACCTGCTCGGGCAATAGTGGAGCGCTGGAGCAGATGATCAAGCAACTGGCCAAGCTGGTCGACGTGGTGCATGCGGTCGACCATACCCGCGATGACGCCTACGAGACGGAGATCGCACTTCTGAAACTCGACTGCGCGATCGACGAACGCACACACATCCTGCAGATCTCAGAGCACTACAAGGCGAAGGTCGTCGACTACGGAACCGACTCCCTGATTCTGCAGGTGTACGGCTCCAGCGAGAAGCTCGACGCTTTCATCGATCTTCTGCGACCGTTCCAGCTGGTCGAACTGGTGCGATCGGGAAAGCTGCTCATGGCCCGGGGGCGGCAACTCACTTGAGATAGCCGCGCTTTTCCAATTCGACGCGGATTTCGCTCGAAAACAGCCTCCCGAGGCGTTTGCCCAGCGGACCCGCGATCTTCCCGAGGCGTACGCGCAGTTCCACCATGCGCATTCCCACCGGGCTCTGGTAGAAGTCGAGCAGGGCCTCGACCTCCGCCTCGGCGAAGTCTTCTTCGATCACTTCGGCCATCCCGTTGATCATCAGCTTCGCCTCCACGTGGCGCTTGTACTGCTCGCGCCAGAAATCGTGGGGAACATCCGGATGGAGTTGCTGGAATTTCTCGAGCTGCCGATTGAGCGCGGGTCCGGTCTGATCGCGCACACCCATCGCGTTCAGTAGGAGCACGGTCCGGCCCCTCCGGGTGGCTGGTGCAGCGTCGTCGCTGTCTGCTCCCGCCTGGAGGGCGGGCGCGCAGCAGATGCCGAGTGCGATAAACAGGGATGCGAACCGAGACGCGATTTCGAGTTTCATGCCGAGAGGATGGAGACCTCCGGTCGTGTCTTCAAGATCAGCGCTTGCCTTCCGGTGCCGGTGTCCCGGGCCCGTACTCTCTTCCCTTTACCAGGTCCTGTTCTCCAACGAACTGGATGGGCAAGGTGGTGATCGCTCCGGCTGCTTCGAGTCGGCCAACGTCGAAGTGCAGGTGCGGTCCCGAGCTATAGCCCGAAACACCGCTGTACCCCAGAAGCGTGCCTGCCTCGATTTGTTGCCCTTCTTCGACCGCGACTCCCTTGCGCAGATGGGCGTACTCGCCCGCGGTGCCGTCTTCGTGCAATACGACCACCTGATTCACGCGTTGTTGGAAGCGCCTGCGATCGTCCCCGCCGGGACCGAAGCCGTCGGCCACCATCAGCACGATGCCCGAGCGCGCAGCGAGCACCGCTGTGCCGATGGGCATTTCGAAGTCGAAGGCGAAGCGGCTCTTGTCCGTGTGGCTCGGTCCGTCCGAAGTGCCCTGGAGCAATCGCCTGGGCTCCGCACCGCCAAAGGGAAACGCGTAGCGAAACGAGTCATCGTGAATCGCACGCTTCGTCCCGATCCTGAACTCGGCCTTCGGATGGAACTTGCTGGCCTCGAGTTTGTCGAGGACGCTCAAGCGCGCGATGGGCTGAACCGAGTTCGCCTGAACGATCGCCTCATAGGGGCCCGGGTGTTCAGGTCGCAAGCCGACGAGTTCGCTCCAGGAAACGCGGAAGTACACCGGCACGTGGCACTGGTTGTCGGCAACGAGTTCGATGAACTCCGCTTCCCGTATCTCGTTCAGATGCAGACGATTGGCGCAGGGATTTCGCGGAGGTGTCGGATGGGAAAAGGCCAGCGACACCGCGATCAGCAGCAAGCTCGCCAGCATCCTCTTGCATCTGCGCTTCAGCTCTGCCCTCCGCCGTGTACGTAGATTCGCTCGCCGGTCACATAACCGGCCTTCTCCGATACGAAGAAGCGAACCACGTTTGCGACGTCTTCCGGCTGGCAAACCCGTCCAAACGGCATGCTCGAGTCCAGCTTGCGCAGGTCGTCGACGCCCGCGGTCGCCTTCATGAGTCGGCGGCCCATCTCGGTTTCCACCAGCCCCGGAGCGACGATGTTCACATGGATGCCGTGTTTCTTCTCTTCCTTCGAAAGCGACCAGGCCAGCGATTCCATGGCGGACTTGCCCATGTTATAGGGGGCCCCGCCGCCTGCATGGCCCAGTGTTGCCGCGCTCGATATCATGATGATGTCCCCGCGCGACTGCGTGCGCATGCTCGGGATGACCAGGCTCGAAAGATGATGTGGCGCGAACGAGTGAACCCGCATCACCCGTTCGAGTTCCAGGGGATCGGTGTTCTTGACCGTCTGACCGCGACTGGCGATGCCCGCGTTGTTGACCAGGATGTCGATGTGGCCGAAGTCCGCGAGGATTTGTTCGACCATGCGCTCGTCTTCTTCGTACGAGTCGACCGAAGCGGCATAGGCTATTGCTCGTCGTCCCATGGCTTCGGCTTCTGCGACGACTTCCTTGGCCGCAGCTTCATCGCGACGGAAGTTGATCGCCACATCGGCTCCGTCTTCTGCCAATCCCAACGAGATCGCGCGGCCGATTCCACGACTGCCGCCGGTTACGAGTGCAACACGTCCTGCGAGCGACATCCATCTACCTCCTTGAGGGTGTGCGCGCGGCACACCGAATTGAACCAGCGAATTCTCTGCCGGGTGAGAGCTCTTTCTAGAACCCGTACTGCTTGCGGTATTCCTCGTCGCGCTCAGAGATCAGCTTCGCCAGATTCACCATGACCTGGCACTGCTTGAACGTCGCGTCGTCCTGCATCTTGCCTTCGAGCATGACGGTGCCGCTGCCGTCGGGCATGGCTTCGATCACCCTCTTGGCCCAATCGACTTCGTCGGCGGGTGGGCTGAACACGCGCTTGGCGATCTCGATCTGGCTCGGGTGGAGCGACCAGGTTCCCACGCAGCCCATCAGGAACGCGTTGCGGAACTGGTCTTCGCAGGCCAGCGGATCGTCGATCGCCCCAAAGGGTCCGTAGAAAGGCAGGGCGCCGGTCGCGGCGCACGCGTCGACCATGCGCCCCATCGTGTAGTGCCAGAGGTCCTGTTGCGCAGTCGTTCGCGGTGCGTCCGGGTTTTTTTCGTCCGGGTCCACTCGCACCAGGTAGCCTGGGTGACCGCCGCCAACTCGTGTCGTCTTCATGCGACGCGATGCGGCCAGGTCGGCCGGCCCCAGGCTCAGGCCCTGCATGCGCGGGCTGGCGGCCAGGATCTCTTCGACATTCGCCACGCCCAGAGCGGTTTCCAGGATCGCGTGGACCAGGAGTGGTTTCTGCAGGCCGGCCTTCGCTTCGAGTTGTGCCAGGAACTGGTCGACGAAATGTATGTCCCAGGCGCCTTCGACCTTGGGAACCATGATCACGTCGAGACGATCGCCGATCTCGCTGACCAGACGCGTGAGATCGTCGAAGAACCAGGGGCTGTCCAGGCTGTTGACGCGCGTCCAGAGCTGGGTCGATCCGAAGTCCGTGTCCTTGGCGATCTTGATCAGGCCTTCGCGCGCATCGACCTTGCGTTCGGTCGGAATCGCGTCCTCGAGGTTGCCCAGGAGGATATCCACCTTCTTGGCGATATCCGGCACCTTGGCGGCCATCCGCGGGTTGCTGGGATCGAAGAAGTGGATCATGCGCGAGGGGCGCAGAGGAACCTCGTGCAGCGGCTGAGGGGCGCCGATTGCCTTGGGCTTGAAGAAATCTCGCGGGCTTTTCATAGGAGCCTCCTTTGGGAACGGCCACGTGAGGGGCCTGACCGGGTGGACCGCCGGGATCGCCGCGAGGCTCTTCCGGAGGACTCGGGCGGCACCATAACACTGTCCCGCGAACGCTTCTAATCCGCCGGTCCCGACCCGCCATCCGCCCGGCAACGCTTTTCTGCCTGACGTATGATCCGGAAAAGAAGAAGAGCATGGGTCCGAACCCGCATGGACTCGAACCTGGCATGGACTCGAACCTGGATTGGAAGGCAGATATGCCACGACTGCGCCGAGCCGCCCATTTCGTCCCCGGGGCAAGCGAGAAGATGCTGCTCAAATCGCTGGCTCTTCCCGCGGATGCGCTGGTGCTCGATCTCGAAGATGCGGTGACTCCCGATCAAAAGGACGATGCTCGCGAAGAGATCGCCGGCTGGTTGCGAGACGTGGACTTCGGCCGCCAGGAGCGCATCGTGCGCTGCAACCCGCTCGACACGCCCTGGGGGGCGCGCGACTACGAAGCGACCATGCGCACACCGCCCGACGCATACCTGGTGCCGAAGACCCGCGGTGCGGCGGACTTGGAGCAGATCGATGCGATGCTCACGAAACTCGAGTGCGAGCACGGTCATCCGCAGGGTGCGGTTCGCGTGCTCGTGATCGCCACTGAGACACCGCAGGGATTGATGAACATCTCGGAACTCGCTTCCGCTCCGCGCGTCGATGGGCTGACCTGGGGCGCCGAGGACCTGTCTGCGGCGCTCGGTGCCACGCGCAATCGCGGCGATGACGGGCAGTACCTGGAGATCTTCCGCTACGCCCGCCACATGGCTCTGCTTGCGGCCTGCGCGGCGGGCGTGCAGCCACTCGACGGTGTATGGGTCGACGTGCACGATCTCGACGGCCTGCGCGCCGAAGCACGGGAAGCGGCGCAAATCGGTTTTACCGGCAAGCTGACGATCCACCCGAACCAGGTCGAGATCGTCAATCAAGTTCTCACACCGTCTGCGGACGACATCCAAGAGAGCCGCGAACTCGTTGCAGAGTTCGAACGGCACGAGAAGGAAGGTCGGATGGCCTTCCAGTTCCGCGGCCAGATGGTCGATGCGCCGCATCTGGCGCGGGCCAGGAACACGCTTGAACGCGCGCGCCTCGCGGGTGTCGACTGAGCCGCGTTCACAGAAGGAGAGTTTCATGTCTCGGCTTCCGTACAAGAACATAAGCGACTTGCATTCGAGCGTGCGCGAGGTCTACGACGCATTGCCGTTAAAACTGGGGATTTTTCGCATGTTCGCGCATGCCGAGCGCAACTTCAGCTCACTGGTGCGTCTGGGAGGAACGATCCTGGGCCGACAGATGCTCGACGACAAGCTGCGTGAGCTGGCAATCCTGCAGGTGGCGCGGGTATCGAAGGCCGAGTACGAGTGGGTCCAGCACGTTCCGATCGCCGAACGGGCCGGTGCCACGAAAGCGCAGATCGCGGCCCTCGAAAAGGGCGAGATCCAGGCGTCCTGTTTCGACGAACTGGAGCGCGATGTCCTGGGCTTCACCAGCGAATTGATCGATCACGCGCGTCCCTCCGACGCCGTACTCGAGCCTCTCAAGCAGAAGCTCTCCGCGCAGGAGATCGTGGAACTGGTGGTGGCGATCGGTTTCTACATGCTGGTTGCACGCATCATGGAGACGACGGGACTCGACTTGGAACCCGCGGGCGGCGTTCAGGTGGTCGAGGCGATCGACGACGTTCTAGACGAGTGAGTCCACCGCCCGATCTTGCGTGGTGTCGGGGGTCACGTCCCGACGCTTGATCATCTCGAGCAAGGTCGTTCGGTTGAGTCCGAGCAGGACGGCCGCACGACTCTTGTTCCAACCGGTCTGGTCGAGCGCTCGCTTCAGCAGGTCGCGCTCATAGCGAGCCACGAGTTCGGAAAACGCCAGGCCCGATCCGGGGAGTTGCGTCCCGTTTTCGCTCTCCTGCGGGCGCGAATCGCCAATGGGCGGCGGCAGGTCTTCGGCTCGAATGCAATCTCCACTGGACAGCAAGACAACGCGTTCGAGCACGTTCTCGAGTTCACGCACATTCCCCGGCCAGTCGTAGCGTTGCAGAAGTTCCAGCGCCGAAGCCGAAACGTGCCGTTGCACGCCACGCCGCTCGAGGATGCGCTTCATGAAGTGCTCCACGAGCGTCGGAACGTCTTCGCGCCGCTCGCGCAGTGGCGGTAGCTCGATTGGAACTACATTGAGTCGATAGAACAGGTCGCGCCTGAATTGACCGACCTGCATGGCGGCTTCGAGCTTCTGATTGGTGGCGGCGATCACGCGCACGTCGACTCGCTGAGTGCGCGACGCGCCGACGGGTTCAAAGCAGCCGTCTTCCAGAACGCGCAGGAGCTTGACCTGCAGAGACGGGCTCATATCACCAATTTCATCCAGGAAAATCGTTCCGCCGTCTGCCAGCGTGAAGCGTCCCTGGCGATCCTCGACGGCGTGCGTGAACGCGCCGCGAACATGTCCGAACAGTTCCGACTCCAGTAAGTCCTCGGGAATCGCACCGCAGTTCACCGGAATGAAGGCACGGTCCGCGCGGCGGCTGTGATCGTGGATCGCCCGCGCAAACAGTTCCTTGCCGGTACCGCTTTCTCCCGTGACGAGCACGGTCGCGGCGCTCGACGCGACCTTGTGCGCGATCGAGAGCACGCTTTGCAGGGCCGCGCTCTCGCCGATGATCGTGCGGGAGCCCGCGCGCTTCACCTGAGCGCTGCCATCGCCCGGTGCACACGATGCGAGAGCCCGCTGGACCACGTCGCGCACGGCCGCAAAACCGTGTTCGAAGGGCCGGGGCAGGACCCAGAAGGCACCCGCTTCCAGGGCGTCGCGAGAGGCCTCGGGCGTATCGAGATCTGCCAGCAGGATGCAGGTGATCTGTGGGTACAACTCCCGTGCTCGGCGAATCAATTCGAGGCCATCGCGGCCTCCGGTCTTCTGCCGGATCAGCAGTCCTTCGAAATCCTCGCGCTCGAGCGCCGCGGAAGCCTCGTCTGCATCGGCCAGAGCGGTGATCTCGATTTTCAACGAGGCCAGGGTGCGGGCGAGGGCGCGTCTCGAGAGCACCTCATCGTCAACCAGCAGCAATCGAACGGTGGTGGGAACGGGCATCGGAAATCGAGTCTAGGTGGCCCGCCGGGCTTCTCAACTCAAACTGCAAACATGTGGCGAGACTGGTATTCTGAGAACCGAAGAGGGTAGATCTGTCGCAAGCGGAGTGCGCTGCATCCGGTGGTCTCCCGCGGGGAGTTGGCGACAGCGCGGATTTTCTCGCGGGTGCTAGACTCGCCGCCGGTAACCCTCCCCAGCTTTCTCCCGCGGCCTAGGTTTCGGCCTATTGGCCCGTTTTCCCAGGAGTTCGGCTAACGGTGTCGTCGCCTGAAAATCGCAGTTTCGTTCACCGGCTGCGGGAACTCCAGAGTCGCTGGATCATCTACGGGATCGCGGTCGGTCTCGCTTCGGGGCTCGCCGCCGTCATTTTCTTCCTGGCGTTGGAAGCGGCCAGCCACCTCAGTTTCAATTTGCTCGCGCACATGCCGCAACCGGCTCCTCCGGGCGATCAGATCTTTCACAGTGAAGTCTCCCCGGGTGAACCTCGGCGCTGGTTGTTCTTCATTCTGCCCGCGATCGGCGGCCTGCTTTCGGGCTTGATCGTCTACCGCTTTGCGCCCGAGGCGGCCGGACCCGGTACCGACGAGATGATCAACTCGTTTCACCGCGGGCGCGGCATGGTCCCCGGACGGGTTCCCTTCATCAAGGGCCTGGCGACCCTACTCACACTGGGAACGGGCGGAAGTGCGGGCAAAGAGGGACCGATCGCTCAGATCGGCGCGGGAATCGGTTCGTTCCTGGCGGTTCGATTCGGCTTGAGCGCGCGCGATCGCCGCATCCTCTTGCTGGCCGGAACCGCAGGCGGTCTGGGTGCCATCTTTCGAGCGCCGCTGGGCAGTGCGATCACCGCGATCGAGGTGCTCTACAAAGAGGATTTTGAATCCGATGCACTGATTCCGAGCGTCATCTCCTCGGTCACGGCGTACATCCTGTTCATGCTTTTGCTCGGAGGCGAGCGCATCTTCGCGATTCCAAGCCTTGCACTGGTCACTCCGATCGAGATTCCCGGTTATCTGGTCCTGGCATTGGTCACCGTACCCGTGGGTCGCGGCTATATCTGGCTGTACTACTGGCTCAGCGACCGGGTCTTTCCGCGGATTCCCGGGCCGCGAGCGATTCGGCCCATGATCGGCGGGTTGTGCGTGGGTTTCATCGGTCTGTGGTACCCGGAAGCCTACGGCGCGGGCTGGGGATACATCCAGAAAGCCCTCGACGGTGAGATGGTGTTGACGGCGATGGCTTGGATCGTCGCGGCCAAGATCCTTTCCACCTGTCTCACGATCGGATCCGGTGGAAGTGGCGGTGTCTTCGGCCCCACGCTCTTCATTGGCGGAATGCTCGGTGCCACGATCGGCTACGGAGGCGAACTCCTGTCGCCGGAGCTGTTTCCGAATCCGGCGGCTTTCGTGCTTGTCGGCATGGCGAGCTTCTTTGCGGGTGTGGCCAGTGCGCCAATCGGTGCCATGCTCATGGTTACCGAGATGACGGGCGGCTACGCGCTGCTCCCGCCGCTGATGCTCGTATCGGTCATCTCGATGATCCTGACTCGGGGAACCTCGATCTACAAGAGCCAGGTCAAGGACCGCTTTCATTCACCGGCGCATGTATCGGATCTGACGATCAACGTGCTTGAGGAGATGCTCGTCGCAGACGTGTTCCGTGCCTCGGAGGACGTGCCGACGGTCTCGCCCGGCGCGCGTTTCGAAGCCCTGCGCGGCATCGTACTGGGCGGACGGGATGCGACGGTGCCCGTCGTCAATCCCACGGGCAAACTCGTGGGACTGCTCACCGCCGAGCAGATCCGGCCGGTCATGGACGATCACCACCTCGATCGCTTCGTCGTCGCCGGAGACATCGCGGCTCCGCCGGTCTCTGTCCTGCCGGACGACGATCTGTACCGCGCTCACGAACTGTTTCGCGTTTCGGGTTGTCCACAGATCCCCGTACTCGAACCCCCGATCGAAGGATCCGAGACGAGCGCAATCATCGGCATGCTCGACTATCGCGACATGATGAACGCCTACGGGCGTGAACTCGCCAAACGACGCGAGACCTGAGGGCGCGAGAACGGGCTACGGTTCCGGCGCGAGAACCAGCCGGATCGAGTCGGGTTCAAGGTCGATGGCCGCGCCCGAGGCCCAGTCGATGAGAACTCCCGGAATGGTGATGAGCAGCAAATTGCCGCACGCCCACGCATTCGGTCTTGCACGGATGTACACGCGCTCCGAGGCGTAGCCTTCGCGATGGATCTCCAGGCTGTAGGGCGCAGCGCGGCGTTTGAGGTCCAGGGTCGCGGGCGTCACGGTTCGGATTTCTCCTGGACGAATCAACACGCTCGCACCTGCAGGCTCCGTCTCTATGTGAATCGACTCGCGGGTGCCGCTGACCAGAGTCGCGCAACCCGTCGATGTGAGCAGCAGAGCGAGGAGGGGAACCGCAAAAGGCGCTCGCCTTGATCGCACTTCAGTCAAAATACGGCAGAGCCTCCGGGTCTCGGTGCACCCGGTAGGCTTCGCGAATGTGCAGGGGCAGCGTGCGTCCCCGCGAAAGTCTGGGAAGGTCGTCGAGTGAGAAGAATCCGACGTCGATCGCTTCACTCCCGGCGCGGGGCTCGGCGTTCGCATCGAGCGCCTCACCGGTGAACAGGTACTTGTGGATGTGGAAGATCTGCGGCGGACAGTCGGGCTGCAGGCGCAGATCGAAGACGCCCGCCAGCCGCCGGGCCCGGGTTTCCAGGCCCGCTTCTTCCGCCGTTTCGCGCACTGCAGCCTCGGAGGGGCTGTCACCCACATCGATGTAGCCTCCGGGAAGTGCCCAGCAGCGGTCGACGCCTTCTTTGATCAGAAGAACCCGGTCGGCGCGGAAGATCGCCATGCGCGCGTCGAGTTTTGGAGTCACGTATCCGTGGTCTGCACTGCGGTACAGGGCTTCAATCGCCTCTGCATCGAGCCGATCGTCGTCGAGCGCGGTGAGTGTGGTGAGTTCGGCGGCCAGTCGGAGCAGTCTTTCGTAACGCTCGCGGTCGTACTCGATATCGTTGAAGTGCAGTCCGGTACTCGCGATGGCTCGAACCTGGTCTGCGATGGCGACGATCTTGCTGCGCATCAGAAATCCAGGATCTCCGTGGCGAGTTCGATCAGGTCGATCACGCCGACCGCGTTACTGCCTTCGATGAGCCCCGCACTCTCGCCGGGGTTGAAGATCAGGCCGTCGCCAGCGCGCTCGATGCGGCGTCGGTGATGATGACCATGGAGGAGTAGCGGGCCCAGTTCGTGATCGCGATGGGCGTAGGGATCGTGGACCACGGTCAGTTCGCGTCCGGCCCATTGCAGGCGAAGCGGCGGTTCGACCAGGCTGAATCCAAGGTTTTCTGCGGTGCTCTCGAGGGCATCGCGGTCGGCATCGTTATTTCCAAAAACCCCGTGAAGTGGCGCTTCGAGTCGCGCGAATACCTCGAGGGTGTTCGGATGCGTGATGTCTCCCGTGTGGATCACACGCTCGACCCTCGCCGCGTTGAAGAGTTCGACGATTCTCGCGACGTTGCGCAGGTTGTCGTGCGTGTCGCTGACCACACCGATCCGCATTGCGTTCCCATCCAGTGTTTCCGTATCGAGCGCGTGTTCTCAGGTGCCCATTCGCTTCGTGACCTGGGATAGCGCGTAGCCCCAGATTCCGCACGCGGCCACCACGACCAGAGGTGCGGCGGCACCGAGGTCGATGGCCAGTATCCCGTAACCCGCATGGGGCAGGAAGTAGAACAGGTTGGTCAGGCAGGGGAGAATCGCCAGGATCACTCCCGAGCGACGCGGACCCAGCCCGCGGCTGCGCAAGAAGGGATATCCCAGCCCGAAGAAGCTTCCGCCTAGCAGGTAGGGTGCGATCCACTCCCATGAAAGCGGGGGTGTGTACATTACCCCTATGGCCTTCATCAGTTCCGCCCGCCCCGAAATCCACAGCACGGCGACTACGATCAGTGCTCCCACCGCACCGCCGAAATAGGCGGCAGCCAATCGCTGCAACATGCCGGACACCTCCCCAAAGATCCGGACCCTGGCCAGGCCTCGCTCAGGCCCGGCCCTGGAGCGGCCTGCGGCCAGCCTGGTCGCCCCCTCACCAGACAGAAGGTAACCTGTGTCTCCGATGAAGCCCGCCCCTGCCAAAGCACTGGTCTATTTTCGCACCTTGGGTTGCCCCAAGAACCAGGTCGATACCGAGGTGATGCTCGGCTCGACGGCCCTGGGGGATTACGCGATTGCCGAGCGCCTCGAAGACGCCGACGTCGCCGTGGTCAATACCTGCTCGTTCATCCAGAGTGCGCGAGAGGAGTCGATCGAAGCGATTCTGGATCTCGCAGACTTGCGAGAAGAGGGTCAGCTTCGCGGCCTGATCGTGACAGGCTGTCTGCCTCAGCGTTACGGACAGGAACTGGCGCGCGAACTTCCCGAGGTCGATTCCTTCGTAGGGACCGGCCAGTTCCAGGGAATCGTGCAGATACTCGACGAAGTGCTCGAAGGCCGCTCGCGCGGAGTCTACGTGGATGCGGGCCAGACATATCTGTATGACGAAGACAGCCCGCGCCTGATCATCGGTGGTCAGCACAGCGCGTATGTGAAGGTCGCAGAAGGATGCGATCGTGCCTGTGCTTTCTGCGCGATTCCGGAAATTCGCGGACCTTTCCAGAGTCGCACGTTGGAGTCCGTGATCGCCGAGGCGCGAACCCTGGGTCGCGAGGGTGCGGGCGAGATCAATGTGATTTCTCAGGACACGTGTTCCTGGGGCAAGGACCTCTACGGCCGACCGCGTCTGCACGAATTGATTCGCGCCCTCGATGCAGTGGAGGAACTCGACTGGGTTCGTCTGCTCTATCTGTATCCGACGGCGGTGAGTGACGAAGTGATCGAAGCGATTGCCGGGGCCAGTCGCGT
This sequence comes from bacterium, assembly GCA_024226335.1. Classification (NCBI taxonomy): domain Bacteria; species bacterium. Next base: position 48,317 of record JAAELY010000311.1, on the reverse strand, counting down.
TCTGCCGTATATCGACATGCCCCTACAGCACGCCAGCGACAATCTGCTCAAGGCGATGAAGCGCGGTGTGACCGCGGATCGCCAACGCGCGCTGATTCACAAGTTGCGCGAGCGTATCCCCAACGCGCTGCTGCGTTCGACCTTCATCGTGGGTTTTCCCGGCGAAACCGATGCGGACTTCGACGCTCTGTGCGATCTCCTGCGCGAAGCGCGTTTTGAACGCGTCGGTGCGTTCCGTTATTCCGATGAAGAAGGCACGCCCGCTGCCGATTTTGCCGAGAAGGTGCCGCGCGAAGTCGCGATCGAGCGGCATCGCCACCTCATGGCCCTGCAACAGGACATCATGCGTGAGAGCCTGAAGAAACAGGTGGGCAGCAACGAGCGAGTGCTGATCGACAGCAGTTCTACGGGTACTTCGATCGGCCGCATCTGGTCGCAAGCACCCGAAGTCGACGGTGTGGTGTTCCTGAAATCCGCCGCCCCGCGCGGCGAGTTCGTGGATGCTCGCATAACGGGTGTGCGCGACCTCGACCTCGAGGCGGAGTTGCTCTAGCCCGAATGCAGGCGGTGTTTTGAGCGGACCGCTAGGCGAGTAGCCTGCGGGTCAGATCGGGTACGTTCAGGACCTTGGGGCAGTCGAGTTCGCCCCAGTCTTCGTAGGGGTCGAGCAGGACGGGGTGCACGCCTGCAGCCCGCGCCCCGACGACGTCTGCAGCGTAGATATCACCGGCGTGCAGCGTCCGGGTCGGGGAGACCTGCACGGCCTCGAGTGCGTGCAAGAAGATGCCCGGATCGGGTTTCTCCGATCCGACCACGTGCGAATCCACCACAGCATCGAAGAACTCCCGGAGTCCACTGTTCTGGATGTTCCGCTCGATGGTGCCGTCCGCGTTGCTCACGACCACGAGCTTCAACCCGGACGCCCGCAACTGCTCCAGGCTCTCTGGTATTCCCGGTAACACGGCCGACCAGAGGCGCTCGCTCGTGCCTTCGGGCTTCAGTCGTGGGGCGAGTACATCGATGACTTCGCGCGCCTGTTCTCCGGTCACCGCGATCAGGGGTTCGAGGATCAGCGTCAGATACTGGTGGAAGAAGTCGCGGCTCTCGGTGGAGGTATCTTCCAGGAGTTGCTTCGAAATACTCGGCCGGATGCGTGCTTCGTTGCGCGCGATGCGCTCGCCGGGTACCGGATGGCCGAGTTTCGCCAGTTCGCCGGAAATCCACGAGAAGTCCATCGACATGAGTGTATTGCCCGCGTCGAGGAAGAGCGCGTCGAGATCTCCACGCCTCGGGAGTTCCGTCGTGATCTTCGACATTCTGGAGGTCGGGCTCATCCCGGTCGACCCGAGGCCGCCGAGCCTCGAACGCCTAGCAGGCTCACCAGGATCAAGCCGAATGCGAAACCTCCCGTGTGTGCCCACCATGCGACGCCGCCGTCGTCGGGTGCGCCCGAGCTGGCCGATCCCTTCAGGATCTGCATGAGGAACCACAGACCCAGGTACACGACGGCGGGAACGGAGATCGTGCGGATGTAGAAGAAGATGATGACCAGCGAAACGATGCGCGCGCGCGGATAGAGCACTACGTAAGCGCCCATGACCGCGGCGATCGCACCGCTGGCGCCGATTGTGGGAACCACGGAAGCCGGGCTCGAGATCACGTGGGCGAGTCCGGCGAAGCCGCCGCCGAGCAGATAAAAGGCCAGATAGCCCAGGTGCCCCATATGGTCCTCGACGTTGTCGCCGAAGATCCAGAGGAAGAGCATGTTTCCCGCAAAGTGCAGGAAGCCCGCGTGTAGAAACATCGAGCTGAAAAACGGAGCGAAAACGCTGAAGTGCCAGTAGCCGATTCGTTCGCCCAGACTCACGAAACGCGCCGGGATCAGCGCGTGCTCGTGCAGAAGTTCGTCGAGACCGGCTCCGGCGGAGAACTCCATGTAGAACGCCAGTGTGCACAGGCCGATCATCGCGTAGTTGACGATCGGAAAGCGCCGCGAGGTGATGCTGTCCTTGAGCGGGATCACCGGACCGTCAATCTGTTTCGGGCTCGTGAAATCTCTTCTACTCCCGATCCCGAGCAACCGGAACGTCGTCTCGGTTTCCCCACTCCGCCCACGAGCCATCGTAGACCGAGACGTCCCGGTGCCCCAGAAGCGTCAGCACGAAGGCGTTGAGAGAGGCCGTCACGCCGGAACCGCAGGTCGTGACAATTGGACGATCGAAGCGAACACCGGCGCGCTCGTAGGTCTGGCGCAGAGATTCCGGGTCTTTGAACCTCGGCGGATCTGCTTGCAGATTGGCGTTGTAGGGCACGTTGAGCGAACCGGGAATATGTCCCCGGTGCCGGGCGGGTTCGGGGCCTTCGCCGCGGAAACGCGCCGCCGAACGCGCATCGACGATCTGCAGGCTGCGATCGGGCAGGGATTCCAACACCTGCGATAGATCGCTCAATAGCTGCGGCTGCGGGTCGACTTCGAATTTTCCGGGCGCGTGCTCCGCTGCGCGATCGCTCAGCGGCTGTTCATCGAGAGTCCACGCCTGCAATCCGCCGTCGAGCAGTGAGGTGCGTCGGTGACCCGCGCAGCGCAGGCTCCACCAGACTCTACCCGCGGAGAATCCGCCCAGTCGGTCGTAGACGACCACATGGTGCTCGGTGCCGATTCCGGCCCGCGCAAAGCGCGCTCCCAGCGCCTCCGGGCTGGCCAGGGTATTGCGGACCGGTGCATCGGGATCGGCCAGGTCGCTCGAGAGGTCCAGATGGACGGCTCCCGGGATATGTCCGGCGGCGAATTCCGCTTGCGGGTCGCGCTCTGCGGCGGGCAGATACCAGCTCGCATCTACGATGCGCAGATCGGGTTCGCCGAGGTGTTGCGCCAGCCACACGGATGAGACGAGGAGCGGGACGGGGATTTCGGGCGGACTGTCGGGCTGCGACATGCTCCGATTGTCGACCAGGAGTCGCTTGACCGAAAGGGGTTTCTGTCTGGCCGGGCGCGCGCCCACGCCGATTTTCCGCTCGCGATTGCCCATCCATCACCTTGGCGCACTCGCACAAGTCCCTGTTCTCGCTAAGATCCACGCCCATGGCGTACGAGCCGCGCAAGATCGAACTCAAATGGCAGAGCTACTGGCTCGAGCACAAGACCTTCAAGACGGAGATCGATCCGTCCAGGCCCAAGTTCTACGTGCTCGACATGTTCCCGTATCCCTCGGGCGATGGATTGCACGTCGGCCATCCGAAGGGGTACGTCGCGACCGACGTATACGCGCGCTACAAGCGCATGCGCGGTTTCAATGTCTTGCATCCAATGGGATGGGACGCGTTTGGTCTGCCGGCCGAGCAGCACGCCGTGCGTACGGGCCAACATCCCCGGATCACCACCGGGCAGAACGTCTCGCGCTTCAAAGAGCAGCTGATGGCGCTCGGGCTGAGCTACGACTGGGATCGCGAGATCGACACGACCGATCCCACCTACGTGCGCTGGACGCAGTGGATCTTCCAGCAGCTCTTCGAGCGCGGTCTGGCGTATGAGGCCGAGATCCCGGTCAACTGGTGTCAGGGACTGGGCACGGTGCTGGCCAACGAAGAGGTGCGTGACGGTCGCAGCGAAATCGGCGGCTATCCGGTCACGCGCGTTCCGCTCAAGCAGTGGATGCTCAAGATCACCGCCTATGCGCAACGTCTGATCGACGATCTGGAAGAAGTCGATTGGCCCGATCACATCAAGAAGATGCAGCGCGATTGGATCGGTCGTTCCGAAGGCGCGCGGGTCTTCTTCCCGCTGCCAGATCACCCGGATGAGTCGATCGAAGTGTTCACGACCCGACCCGATACGCTGTTCGGCGCCACGTATATGGTCCTGGCTCCCGAGCATCCATTGGTCGGTCGCGTAACGACGGACGAACAACGCGCGGCAGTCGAAGCGTACGTGGAGTCGACGGCGCGCAAGAGCGAGCGGTCGCGCATCGCCGATCTCAAGCAGAAGACGGGCGTGTTCACCGGCGCCTATGCGACCAATCCCGTCAACGACGAAAAGATTCCCGTCTGGATCGCGGATTACGTGCTGATCTCCTACGGAACGGGCGCCATCATGGCCGTACCCGGACAGGACGGGCGCGACTGGGATTTCGCCGAAGCCTTCGATCTTCCGATCATTCGCACCGTCGAGCCGAGCGAGGGTTTTGACGGCAAGGCTTTCCTGGGCGATGGACCGGCGATCAACTCGGGCTTCCTCAACGGGCTGAAGGTCGTCGAGGCCAAGAAGAAGACGATCGAGTGGCTCGAAGAGCGAGGTTGCGGCGAGGGGACGGTCACCTACAAGCTGCGCGATTGGCTCTTCAGTCGGCAGCGCTACTGGGGCGAACCATTCCCCGTCCTCCACCTGGAAGACGGCAGCCTGAAGCTGGTTCCCGACGATCAATTGCCGGTGCAGCTTCCCGAGCTCGACGACTTCAAGCCCAGTGGCGATTTTCAGCCGCCGCTGGCGCGAGTGAGCGACTGGGTCAACACGACCGACCCCGACACCGGCCAGCCCGCCCGACGCGATGCCAACACCATGCCGCAATGGGCGGGAAGCTGTTGGTACTTCCTGCGCTTCTGCGATCCCGACAATGTGGGATCGGCGATTTCCAAAGAAGCCGAGAAGTACTGGATGCCCGTCGATCTGTACGTGGGCGGTGCCGAGCACGCGGTATTGCATCTTCTGTATTCGCGCTTCTGGCACAAGGTGCTCTACGACCTGGGTGTGGTCTCCACGAAAGAACCGTTCCAGAAGCTTCTGAACCCCGGGATGATTCAGGGCAAGAGCTACCGCTACTACAGCGATCCCGAAAGCGACACACCGAAGTACTACACGGCGGCGGACGTGCGCTTCGAAGGCGAAACACCCCTGCACATCGGCTCGGGACAGCAGTTGCAGGAAGAGTGGGTCGAGCCGGATTCCGTGCGTTGGGTGGCGGGCCGGCCGGTGGCTCCGACGATCGACATCGATCTCGAAGAGGTCGTGGAGAAGATGTCCAAGAGTCGTGGCAACGTCGTCAATCCCGATGACGTGATCGCCGAGTACGGCACCGACGCCATGCGCCTGTACGAAATGTTCATCGGCCCGCTGGCGAAAGCCGCACCCTGGTCGACCGAGGGCATGCCCGGCGTGTTTCGTTTCCTGCAGCGGGTGCACCGCCTGATCTGTGACGAGCGCAACGAAGACGTCGTGCGCGAACTGCCGGACGGTGAAGGCACCGAGGCCCAGCGACGCCTGCTGGCGGAGACGATCGAGCGCGTGACGAAAGACTGCGAAGAACTGAGTTTCAACACGGCGCTCTCCGCCTTGATGGTATTTGTGCGCGACATCGAGAAGGAGGCTGTGATCCCCCGCTCGACAGCCGAGGCCCTGTTGCTCCTTCTGGCGCCACTGGCACCGCATCTGAGCGAAGAACTCTGGAGTCGCCTCGGTCACTCGGAGACTCTCACCTACGAAGCCTGGCCTCAGGCCGATGCCGACGCATTGGCCCGGGATGAAGTCGAGATCAGCGTGCAGGTCAAGGGGAAGATGCGGGGGCGCATCGTGGTACCGGCAGACGCGGACGAAGACACCGTTCGCGAGATCGCGCTGGCCGTCGAGAACGTGTCCAAATTCGTGGGCGACGGACCGCTGCGACGCGTGATCTATGTTCCCGGACGCCTGATCAATCTCGTACCTTGATACCGTCGTGACTCTGGCCGTCGCGTGAAGTCCAAACTCCTCTTCGTAATTCCGACGCTCGAACTCGGCGGCGCCGAGCGCGTCATTGCGCTTTTGCTCAAACACCTGCCGCGAGAGCGCTTCGACTTGCACCTGGCTCTGGTCGAACGCAAGGGCGCGTTCCTGGCCGATCTGCCCGATCACATCGAACTACACGACCTACAGGCCCGGCGCGTGCGTTACGCGCTTATTCCGTTGCTCAGGCTGGTTCGCAGTCTGAAGCCCGACGTCGTGTTGCCCAACCTCGGCTATCTGAACCTGGCTCTGCTCATTCTCAAACCCCTGCTTCCGCGCGACACGCGCGTCGTGCTTCAGGAGCACACCACTGTTTCAGCCGAGGTCGCAGAGCGCTCCAACAAGCCGATCTGGCGCACGGCTTATCGTTTGCTCTACCCCCGCGCCGACGAGATCATCAGCTGTTCGAATGCGATCAGCGACGATCTGGTGTCCCACTTCGGTGTCCGGCGTGAGAAGCTGCGCTTGATCCGCAACCCGATCGATACAGATCGAATCGAAGCTGCGCTGTCCAATGAAACCTCGCCCTACACGGGTCCGGGGCCGCATATCCTGGGGGCGGGGCGGCTCGGATACGAGAAGGGCTACGACCGCCTCGTCGATGCGTTCGCGATCGTGGCGCGCAATCTGCCGACTGCGCAGTTGTGGATCGTCGGTGAGGGTGCGGAACGAGCGGCGCTCGAGGTGCAGATCGAAGGTCTCGGACTGAGCGAGCGGGTTCACCTGCCCGGTTACACCGCTGATCCTTTCGCCTGGATGCGGCACGCCGATGTTTTTGCCCAGAGTTCGCGGCGCGAAGGCCTGCCGGTGGCGGTGCTCGAAGCCGTGGCCTGCGGGGCCCGGGTGGTGGCTTTCGATTCGGCCGGCGGTACCGGCGAGATCGTCGGCCCGCTGGAGGGTTGCATCCTCGTACCCGATGGTGACCTGCAGGGCTTCGCAAACGCCATCGAAAGCCTCGCAGTTCCCGAAAAGAGCACCCGACCGGAACTGCCCGAGGAGTTCCGACTGGAAACCGTCGTGCGCGATTTCACCCGTGTTCTGGAGTGACCCGCCCGTTTTGGCGCAGGGCGCTGCAGTGAGCCGCCCGCTCGGGTAGATTCCAGGTCAAGGAGGTCTGCGTGGAACCAGGCTGGGAAGCAGTGATCGGTCTCGAGGTGCACGCGCAGCTCAAGACGAGCGCCAAGTTGTTCAGTTCAGCGCCGCACGCGTTTGGCGCCGAGCCCAATACCCAGACGACCGAGGTCGACCTGGGCATGCCGGGCGTCCTGCCCGTGCTCAACGAGAAGGCGGTCGAACTCGCGGTGCGCGCCGCGCTCGGCCTGGGCTGTGAGATTCAGCCGTTCTCGGTATTCGCTCGCAAACACTACTTCTATCCCGATCTCCCGAAGGGCTACCAGATTTCGCAGTACGAACAGCCGTACTCTCTGGGTGGCGCGGTGCCCATAGAACTCGACGGGGAAGCGGGCAGTATCGCGCTCACGCGTATTCACATGGAGGAAGATGCGGCCAAGAGCATCCACGACGACGCGATCACCGGCGGCGGGGTGACCCACGTCAATCTCAATCGCGCCGGTACGCCTCTGATCGAGATCGTGTCGGAGCCGGATATTCGCACTTCGAAGGAAGCCGGGGCGTATCTGCGCAGTTTGCGCTCGATTCTCCGCTATCTGGATGTGAGTTTCGCTGACATGGAGAAGGGGCAGTTTCGCTGCGACGCCAATGTCTCGGTGCGACGCAAGGGCGAAACGAGGCTCGGTACCAAGGTCGAGTTGAAGAACATCAACTCGTTCAAGTTCGTCGAGAAGGCCATCGACTACGAGATCGAACGGCAGATCGAAGTGATCGAAGACGGCGGAGAGATCGTTCAGGAGACGCGCAACTGGGACGATCGTGCGGGCGAGAGTCGGCCGCAACGCAGCAAGGAGAACGCCGACGACTATCGCTATTTCCCGGATCCCGACCTGCCACCGCTAAAGATCGATCCGGAATTCCTCGCCGAGCAGAAGCTCCTCTTGCCCGAACTGCCGCACGTGAAGCGCGCGCGATACGCTTCGGAGTTCGGACTCTCGGCGCAAGACGCCGCACTGCTCACCGAGGATCGCGAGGTGGCCGAGTTCTTCGAGCAGACGGCCGCGCTGCACAGTGATGCGAAGTCGCTCGCGAACTGGCTCATCCGCAGTCTTCTGAGCCTGCTCTCCGAAAAGGGCGGGGAACTCAACGAGCTCGCGCTCACGCCGAGGCATATGGCCGATCTCTTGAAATTGATCGACGAGGGCAAACTCACCGCTGCGAGCGCGCGCGAAGTATTCGCGGAAACTGCACAGACCGGCGCTGCGCCGGAGGCGGTCATGGAGGCGCGCGGCCTTGAAGCCGTCTCGGACTCCGGAGAACTCGAGGCGCTCGCGCGCGGCGTGATCGAGGCGAATCCGAAGCAGGCAGAGCAGTTCCGCGCCGGTGAAGCCAAGCTGCTGAACTTCTTCCTGGGCAAGATCATGAAGGAGTCGCAGGGCAAGGCCGATCCCGCTGCGGTGCGCGAGATTCTCTCGCGCCTGCTCGCTGATTGAGGCGCCGGATTATTGCCGCCAGGGGAGGGACGAGATGTTCGAAGGCTGCGGGACTGGAGTTCGAGGGCGGCGAATCGCGAGCCTGTTCGTCGTTCTGGCAATCGCTTGTGGAGGAGACGAAGAGCTCCAGGCGCCAGAGCCACCCTCTTCAGCGAGCGCAGAGCAGCAGCAACAGGAGGTCGTGCTCGGCGGCCCGGAGAGCGTCAATGACGCGCGCCTGCGTGCCGCCGACGCAGAACCTGGCAACTGGCTGACGCACGGGCGCACCTATTCCGAACAGCGCTTCAGTCCGCTCGACGAGGTCGACGCCGACAACGTTCATCAGCTTCAGGCCACCTGGAAGTTCGAGACTGGCTTGAAGCGTGGGCACGAAGCGACGCCGATCGTGCTCGATGGGATCATGTATTTCACCGGTTCCTGGAGCGTCGTCTTTGCACTCGACGCGCGCACGGGCGAGCAGGTCTGGAAGTGGGACCCCTTTGTTCCCCGTGACTACGCGCAAAAAGCCTGTTGCGATGTCGTGAACCGCGGGGTCGCGCTCTACCGGGGGCGCGTCTACGCAGGTGTGCTCGACGGGCGACTGGCTGCGCTCGACGCGAGAACTGGCGAACTCGTCTGGGAGAAACTGACGGTCGATCGCTCGCGCCCCTACACGATCACCGGTGCGCCTCGCATTGTCGACGGCAAGGTGATCATCGGCAACGGTGGTGCAGAACTGGGAGTGCGCGGTTATGTGTCGGCCTACGACACTCAGAACGGTGATTTGATCTGGCGCACCTATACGGTGCCCGGCGACCCGGCGAAGCCGTTTGAGTCCCCGGCTCTCGAAGCTGCGGCCGAAACCTGGAAGGGCGGTGAGTGGTGGAAGATCGGCGGCGGCGGAACCGTCTGGGATTCGATGGCTTTCGATCCGGAGTTGAAGCTGCTCTACATCGGTACCGGTAATGGCTCACCCTGGACGCGTCACATCCGAAGCCCAGGGGGTGGGGACAATCTCTTCCTGAGTTCGATCCTCGCGCTCAATCCCGATAACGGGGAACTGATCTGGCACTACCAGACCACGCCGGGCGACAACTGGGACTACACTGCGACGCAGCACATGATCCTGGCCGACCTCGAGATCGACGGGGATACGCGCAAGGTGTTGATGCAGGCCCCCAAGAACGGCTTCTTCTACGTGCTGGATCGAAAAACCGGTGAACTGATCTCCGCCGAGAAATACGTCGAAGTCACCTGGGCGTCGAACATCGATCCGAAGACTGGGCGCCCGGTCGAGGTTCCGGGCCAGGACTACAAGGACGCACTCGCGTTGGTCAAGCCCACCCCGTTCGGCGGACACAACTGGCACCCGATGTCATACAGCCCGAAGACCGGACTCGTGTACATACCGGCCCAGGACATGCTCGGGGCCTATCGAGTCGATCCGCACTTCACGTACAAGCCCGGTCTGTTCAACACGGGCACCGACTTCAATACTTTCGCCTTGGCCAAACGCGACGGTTTTTACGGGCACCTACTGGCCTGGGATCCGGTCGCGCAAAAGGAAGTCTGGCGGCATCCACACGCGTTGCCGTGGAACGGCGGGACGCTCGCGACGGCGGGCGACCTGGTGTTCCAGGGCACGGCCGACGGACGCTTCGTGGCGTACCGGGCTTCCGACGGTAAAAAGCTCTGGGAGGAACCCGCGGGCACCGGTGTGATTGCCGCACCCATTACCTATCAAGTCGACGGACGCCAATACGTGACGATCGTCGCCGGGTGGGGTGGAGCGTTTGCGCTCGCCGGCGGCGAGGGTGCGAGTGCGGCCGGTGTCGAGTCACGCGGCCGGGTTCTGACATTCGCGCTCGCCGGACCTCCTCCCACCGCAGCACAAGCGCTGGAGCGAATCACCATGGAGGATTCCGTCCACCGTGGCGAGCGGATCTATCACGTCTACTGCGCCGGTTGCCACGGCGCTCAAGCGTTCGGTGGCGGTGTGCTACCGGATCTGCGCAAGTCGAAGCCGGAGATCCGTAGCGCGTTCAACGAGATCGTCTTGCGCGGAATCTTTTCCGGAAAGGGCATGCCCTCGTTCGCGCCCTGGCTCACCGAGAAGGACACCGCGCTCCTGATCGAGTACATCGATCAGCGCATCGCCGACACGGCGAACTGAAGCGAGACTTCAGGCCGGGTCCTTGAACGAAGGTGCGCGTTTTTCCATGTTCGCGCGAACGGCTTCGACCTGGTTCGGGGATCCGATCAGCTTGCTCTGCAGGTCCCACTCCAGTGCGAGCCCTTCCTGTTCGCTGCCGATACCCGACGCATTCATCAGCTGCTTCATCGAGCGAATCGCGTGCGGATTCTTACCGGCGATCTCACGGGCCAGCGCGGACGCGTCTTCGAGTGGATTGTTGCTGAGGTGTGTGGCGAGCCCCAACTCGACGGCCTGTTCGCCGCTGATCTGGCGTCCAGTGAAGGCGAGTTCCTTGATCACGTCGAGCCGTGCCAATCGGCGCAACGTCTGCGTCCCTGCCATGTCGGGGACCAGCCCCCACTTGATTTCCATGATCGACATCCTGGCATCCGGTGCGATGAAGCGGATGTCGGCACCGAGCGCGATCTGACAGCCGCCGCCGAATGCGACCCCGTGAACCGCGGCGATCACCGGTACAGGGCACTGCTGCCACACCCAGGCTGCTTCCTGACCCCGGGTCGGAATTCGCGAAGCGCCCGCTTCATCTCTGGATCCGGGCTTCGACTCTCCGGAGTCGGCTCCCTTGTCCATGGCGCTGAAGCTACTGAAGTCCAGACCGGCGCAGAACGCGCGGCCCTCTCCGGAGAGCACGATCGCACGCAGGGAGCTGTCTTCCGCCAGCGAGCGTCCGGCCGCGATCAACTCCGAAAACATGGCGGCATCGATGGCGTTCATCTTCTCGGGTCGGTTGAGACGGACGTCGGCAACGCCATCGCTGATCTGGATGCTCACTCGGTCTGACACGATCGTTTCCTTTTTCAAAGAGGACTCCGGAGCATCCTATCCGGTTTCCAAATCGGGCGCTGAAAGAGCAATGGGCCGAAAACCCGGATTCACAGCGATAATATGCGAATCTCCATGCTTCCGAGTCGTCGTTCCTCCTGAAGACGGGGCCTTTCCTGGATGCCTGTTTCCGGCCAACCAATTGCTTGGTAGGCTCATCCCGGAGTCGGCCAACGGCCCGATCGGGTCCGGGGGCCTGAGCGGCCATCGGTCTTTGGTACTTTCGCTACGTTTCGCGCCGAGAGATTCTTAGAGGTCTGAGTGACGGGAAGGTCTGTGAAGCTAGGGCGTGTGCTGATCGCCTGGATGTTGGTGCTCGGGTTTTTCTCGGGCGCAACGCCACAAGTACGCGCGGCCTCCGAACCGGTTGAGCCCACTTCGGATCTCTCGCCCACGCCCCCGGAGCAGGAAAAGGCGGCGGAGGCTCCCGACGCTGAAGGTGAGTCCTCAGGCCGCCGCGAGCCGACTGAAAAGGAAGCTGAACTCATCAATATGGTTCGGCTCGGAGAGATTCACGAGGTCGAACGCCTGCTCGGGGAGGGCATCTCGCCCGATGCTGCGAATCTCGATGGCTGGACGAGCCTGATGTTCGCTTCGCAGAACGAGAACTTCGAAGCGGTCGAGATACTAATCGCCGCCGGTGCCAACCCGAATCTCACCACCGTGCTGGGTACGGCCGCATTGCGGTTGGCCGCCAACCAGTCAGATGCGCGGATCCTCGAAGCGTTGCTGGCGGCAGGAGCCGATCCGAATGCGCGCAACCGCTCTCAGCAGACACCGCTCATGGCGGCGGCGGCGCGCGGGAGACTGCGCATGATCTCCAAATTGATCGCCGCGGGTGCCGAGCTTTCGGCCAGGGATCGCAGCGGACAGACTGCGCTCTTGTACGCGGCAAATGAACAGAAGACCGCTGCAGTCATACGTCTGCTCGAAGCCGGAGCCGAGCCCGACACGCGGCGACGAGATGGCGCGACTCCCTTGATCGCTGCCGTCAAAAAGGGGCACGAGGGTGTTGTCGACGCGATGATCGACGCAGGCGCGGATATCAACGCAACGATGGGGGACGGCGCCACGGCCTTGATTCATGCAGCCCGTCGCGGGAATGACAAGATCCTGGGGCGCCTGATCGACGCTGGTGCGGATCTGAACAGACAGACGACAACCGGTGAGACGGCCGCGCATTTCGCCGCGACGCGGGGTTTCGAGAGCATTATCCGACAACTCATGGATGCGAGGGCCGATCTCGAACTGTACAACTCGCGCGAGATGACTCCACTCATCCTCGCGTTGGAGGAACGACAGTTCAGTGTTGTTCGAGAGATCCATGGTGGTGTCGAGGGGGCGGTCTTCGATTCCGACTACGTCGCGCGTCGCAATTCCGATGGGCAGACGCCTCTGATTCGCGCGGCAATTCTCGGCTATGAGCGCTACGCCGCCAGCCTTGTCTATGGCGGTGCCGACGTCAACGCCAAAGACAAGTTGGGCATGACACCGTTGGCCTACTCTGCTGCTTACGCTCGGGCCGACCTGGCGAATGAGCTGCTCGACAAGAACGCACACGTAGATTTCCCGGACGGCAATGGCGCAACGCCGCTTCTGCACGCCGCCTACTCGGGTCAGTTGACGATCGCCCAGAAGCTGATTGCAAAGGGGGCGAATGTCGACGCGGTCAACAAGAACGGTGTTTCTGCGATGATCGTGGCGGCTCGCCGCGGCCACTTCGAGATGTGCCGCGAGCTTCTGTTGGCCGGTGCAGACGTGGAGCACAAGACGCGGGAGGGCGAGACCGCTGCAGATGCTGCTCGAGAGGCCGGTTTCAGACAGCTCGCCGCAGCCCTGACAAAGGCCGTCGAAGATCCCGAGATCTTTGGTGCGCGCGCCACACGTCTCGGGAAATCACCCCTGCTTACGGCCGCAAAGGGCGGGCACAAAGATACGGCGCAGAACCTTTTGAAGGCGGGAACGGATCCCGACCAGATCGACACGGACGGCCGCAGCCCGCTGCTGCTCGCCTCTAGTGGGGGCCATATCGAGATCGTCAGGGCGCTGATCGATGTGGGTGCGAATCTGGAACTGCGCGACGATGGGGGTGCGACCGCTCTTCGTGCAGCGGTCGCGAAGAATCACAGGGAGATCGTGGAACTCCTCGCCGAGTCTGGCGCCAATGTGAACGCCGCGACGAGGAACGGTCAGACGCCTCTCATGTTCGCTGCTTCCAATGATGACGCAGAACTCGTTGAGATCCTCCTGCGATACGAACCGGATCTGGATCTGGCTGACCCACTCGGGCGTACCGCGCTCATCCACGCCGCGACCCTCGATCGACCGGATATGGTTGCGCGCCTGCTCGAAGCTGGCGCTGATATCGCGTTGAAAACCAGCGCAGGTGACTTCGCGATCCACATGGCTGCACGTCGTGGCAGTGAACGGATCGTGGGTCTCCTGCTCGAAGCCGGAGAGGATCACAACCGTCGTGGGCGCGGCGGCTGGACACCTCTGATGCATGCCTGTTCCGGTGGTCACACCGATGCTGCCCGCCGCCTCCTGCGCGGTTGGGACAAGCCTTCCGACGAAGTGAACGACGCAGGCCAGACGGCCATGTATCTCGCCGGTCGCCGGGGACATACTGATTGTATTCGCCTTCTCCTGAGTCGTCAGGCAGACCCGATGATTCGCGATGCGGAAGGGCGAAATGCTTTTCTCATCGCGCACCAGCGGCGCCAGCGCCACGCTGCGGCCCTGCTCGAGAAAGCGTCTTCGATCCGCTACAAGGCGGTTGCCAGCGGCCGAATTCCCAAGGACGACGCGCCGGAAGACGTGAAAAAGGCAGCGGCCAAGATGCGCAAGGAGGCAGAGTTGACCCATGCCGCGCGGGAGGGTGAAGTCGCAACTGTCCGCAAGTTCATTCGCGAAGGGGTCGACATCAACGCTCGAGACTTCAAGGGATGGACGCCCTTGCTCTGGGCGTCCATGCGCGATCAGCTCGACGTCGTGACGTTTCTGCTCGACAACGGAGCCGATCCGGAAACGCGCAACGACCTGGGTGCAACCCCGTTGATGGCGGCGAGTTCAGCGGGCAACCACGAGATCGTGCTCAAACTGCTCCCGTTGATCGAAGACGTGAACCAGCAGGACCACGAGGGATTTTCAGCGTTGATCTTTGCCGCGCCTGCAGGTCACAAGGACGTGCTCACGCTGCTCCTGCGCCGCAAGGCCAATCCGAACATTCGCAGTGCCGAGGGATGGACTGCGCTGATGCAGGCCGCTCAGACAGGAAAGGCCGAAGCCGTCCTCTTGCTCCTGAATTTCGGCGCCGATCCAAAGGTCCGCGGACGTCGCGGAGTGACTGCAATGAGTCTGGCCGAGGACAGGGATCACATCGACGTCACGCGCCTGCTACGAGTTGCGCTGGACGAAATCGAACAGAAGGAAGCGGAAGAGGAGGCCGGAACGAAAAATGAGAAACCCGCGTCGCCGTCGAGCGAACGCAGGGAGTCGCGCAGTCCGCGCTGACCCGTTTCAGTCCAGGCCTATGGCCTTTGCGTCGCGGTCGCTCAGCAGACCGCCATCGCTGCGTTCGCGCACGCTCGCGTCGCGCTTCCATGAACGATCGCAGCGCAGTTCCTCACCCAGGTGCACGACCTCGATGCCTTCCGAGGTGTCACTTTCGAAAGCGAACCTGCTCACACCGCAAAGGTCGGCGAATTCCGGCTCAAAAGGCTCGAGCACTGCACGCTGGTCTTCGGGCAGTCGCAGCACTACGCCGGCGTCGAGTGGATTGTCGAGCGATCCCGCCGCTCGTTCTTCTTCGAGCGCCTTGAGTACCTGATCGCGTCGCGTCATGACTTCGTCCCATTCCGGTGCGACGGGATGCGAGTGCAGTTGTGCGAAATGCTGGTCGTGGATGCAGAGTTCGTCAGCCATGGTCGCGCCGTGCAGCGCCAGCCAGGCTTCGTCTGCCGTGTGAACCAGGATTGGACCCAGAAGCCGGGTCAAACCGTCTGCCAGGTCGAAGAGCACGGTCTGGCTGCGGCGTCGGCGATCCGCATTGGTTGCGTCGCAGTACAGGCGATCCTTGACGGCAACCAGATACACGGCACTCAGCGTGTCGTTGCAGAAGTTGAACAGTGCCTGGTGTGCGGTGCGGTATTGATAGGCTTCGTAGGCCTTGTGCACGGTATCACTCAGTTCGTCCAGCTTCGACATGGCCCATGCGTCGACGCTGTAGGCGTCATCGGGGCCGAGTTCGCGGCGATTGCTCACAGGGTCGAAGTCGTTCAGGTTGCTCAACAGGAAGCGGATCGTGTTGCGCACCTTGCGGTATTCCTCGCCCGCCAGGCGGAAGAACTCGGTATCGGCCTTGATGTCGTTCCCGAAGTTCAACGAGCTGACCCACCAACGACACACGTCTGCGCCGTGGCCTCGCAAGAGTTCCTCGACCGAGAGCGCATTTCCACCCGACTTGCTCATCTTCATGCCCTGCGCGTCCACGATGAAGCCGTGGGTGACCAGGCCGCGGTAGGGTGCCTCTCCGCTTGCTCCCAGGGCGACGAGCAATGAACTCTGGAACCAGCCGCGATGCTGGTCCGAACCTTCCAGGTAGAGATCAGTAGGGTAGGGCAGACCGCGACGACGCATGACCGCGTTCCAGGACGCACCGCTTTCGAACCACACGTCAAAGATATCACTGCTCGGGCGCAGCCCTTCCAGCGAGCCGCGTTTCACGAGCCACTCGGGGGCTTCCGCGTCCAGTGATAGATCGTATTCGGAAAGGAGTTCTGCGGCGCTCGCCTTGAACCAGGAGTCTGAGCCTTCCTGTCGCACCCGCTCGGCGACCGCGCTCACCGAAGCGGCCGTGAGCAATACCTCTCCCTGTGTTTCGCCGAAGAACGCCGGGATCGGCAATCCCCAGGAGCGCTGACGGCTCAGGCACCAGTCCGGTCGTGTCTCGAGCATGCCCCTGAGGCGATTGCGACCCCACTCGGGCGTGAAGCTGATGTCCGCCTCCGTCACTTCGAGGGCGAGTTCGCGCAGCGAGGGTCCATCGGGGTTTTGCAGCGGCTTGTCGACCGCAGCGAACCACTGCTCGGTGGCCCGGAAGATCGTGGGCGTCTTTCCGCGCCAGTCGTGCGGATAAGAGTGCGTGAAAACCTGAGAGTGCAATAGCGAACCATCTTCGCGCAGGCGCTCGCCGATCTTCGCATTGCCGTCCCAGACGCTTACGCCGCGCAGCCACTCGGGTGCGCTGGCATCGAAGCAGCCGTCGGCCTGCACCGGGCACAGAATCTCCAGCCCGTGTTTGAGTCCCGTAAGATAGTCATCCACGCCGTGACCCGGGGCCGTGTGGACCAGACCCGTGCCGTCTTCGAGCGTCACGTAGTCGGCGAGGACGACGGGACGAACATGGCCGTCGTCCTGGAACGGGTGTTCATAGGTCAGTCCGGCCTCGGCGAGTTCGCGACCGCTGCAGTGACCGAGTTGAGTGACGGCGGTCGCGTTGGCGAGAGCCAGAACCTTTTCGGCCAGGGACTCCGCCAGGATTGCGTGCAGCGTTTGTCCGTTGTGCGCGAAACGGTACAAGCCGTACTCGATCGCGGGACCGACGGAAACGGCCAGGTTCGCGGGCAGAGTCCAGGGAGTCGTCGTCCAGATCACCAGCGATACGCTTTCTTTCTCCGGAGCGCCTAGCGATGCGGGTAGCGAAGTCGCCGGGTCCAACGCGAAGAGAACGAAGACGCTGGTGTCTTCGCGGTCGTAGTATTCCAGTTCGGCTTCGGCGAGCGCGGTCTGGTTTTCGATCGACCAGTGCACGGGCTTGAGCGCGCGGAAGATCAGACCGCGCTTTACCATGCTCGCGAACGCTTCCAGGACCTCGGCCTCGTAGCGTGGTTTCAGCGTGAGATACGGATCCTGATAGTTGCCGATCGTGCCGAGTCGCTGCATCTGTTTCGACTGACGCTTGACGAACTTCTCCGCGTAGGACTTGCAGCGGCCGCGAATCTGCAGCGGCACCATGTCCTTGGCTTTGTCGCCGAGTTCCTGCATGACCATGTGCTCGATCGGCAGGCCGTGGCAGTCCCAGCCCGGAACGAACTCCACGTCGTAGCCCATCATCGAATGCGTGCGCACGACGAGGTCCTTCAGGATTTTGTTGAGAAGGTGGCCCAGGTGGATATCGCCGTTCGCGTAGGGCGGGCCATCGTGGAAGGAGAAGACGCCCCTGGGATGGTCGGCGCCGTGCATGCGCGCGCACACGTCGAGCTTGTTCCAGCGCTTCTGGAACTCGGGCTCCCGCTGCACCAGATTGGCCTTCATGGCGAACCCGGTCCGGGGCAGGTTCAGGGTCGATTTATAGGAGCGCTTGGCTGGATCGCTCCCGCTGTCCTTGGGCTTGCTCATCGGCCGCAGAAACTATCGACCCGGGCCGTGCCAGACAAACACAAACGTCCCATCTTGCCGTGAGCTCGTCGATTTCGTACCATACCGACTGGTCAGTCAGTAATTCCAATCCTTCGAATGAGCGATCTTCATGCTCCGCCGCAACACCCGTAGAAGCCCAGAAGCCAGCAGGGACGAGATTCTCGCCGCCGCGCGGGAGTGCTTCATCGCGGCCGGTTACCACAAGACCAAGGTCGACGATATCGCCGAGCGTGCGGGTCTGTCCAAGGGAGCCATCTACTGGCATTTCGACGGCAAGCACGAACTCTTCATGGCTTTGCTCGACTGGGAGATCGATCGGATGATGCCGGCTCTGGGATTCGGGGAAGAGGCGCCCGATGCACAGGCCGCCATCCACGAGGTGTCCGAGGCGTTTCTGCGCGAGATGCCCACCACGATGCCGGTCATCGAGTTGACCCTGGAATACCTGGCGCAGGCGAGCCGCGACGAGAAACTGCGCGAGCGCCTCGCGAATATGTATCAAAAATTCTGCGACGGGATGTCCGAATACCTCACGCGGGGTGTGACCGAGGGGATCTTCCGTCCCGTCGACCCCGAAGACGTCGCTTGTGTGGTCGTGGCGGCGCTCGATGGACTGCTCTTGCAGAAGCTCGTACGACCCCAACTCGATCTGCCCGCCACCTGGCGGGCGACCGAAGATCTCTTCATGAAAGGGCTCCTGGCGAAATGAAGAACCTCGCGATCGCATTCCTGTTTGTGCTCGGGCTGAGCCTGGTTCTCGTGGCGAGTATTGCTCGCGCGGAATCCGATTCCTCTTCTGAGCCGGTTTCGAAACCTGTCTCGGAATCCGTCGCATCTCTGGTCAAATCGCTTGCAGGGCTCAGCGCAAACGAGATCGTAGAGCGTGCCGAGGATGCGCTGCGCGGCGAGAGCGCCGACATCACGGCGTCCATGACCATCACGACGCCCCGTTGGACGCGCGTCGTGCGTTTCCACTCCTGGGACGATCGCCGCGGCGATCGCAGTTTCATCCGCATCCTGTCTCCCAAGAAGGACAGTGGCACAGGCTTCCTGCGCCTGCAGACGACGTTCTGGACCTATCTACCGCGCGTCGAACGCACCATGCGAATTCCGCCGTCGATGATGTTGCAGTCCTGGATGGGCAGTGACTTCACCAATGACGATCTCGCACGCGAGTCGTCGATGATCGACGATTACAAGCCCGAGCTGATCGGCGAGAAGTCGATCGACGGTGTACCCGCAATCGGCGTCCGACTGATCCCGCGCGAAGACGCGCCCGTGGTGTGGGCGCGAATCGATCTCTGGCTCCAGGTAGACCCCCTCGCGCCAATCGTCTACGACTACTACGACGAACCCGATGAGGGGACCTTCGAGGTCGTGCGCCGGATGCGTTTCTCGGACATCCGCAAGGTTCAGGGCCGCCAGATGCCGCACGAGTGGGTGATCGAACCGCTGGACAAGAAGGGGCACTCCACTCGAATGAGCGTCGAGTCGGTCACGCTCGACGAGTTCTTCGACGACTCGATGTTCACGCAGAGGAATCTACGTCGAGCGGAGGCCACCCGTTGATCCTTCTGCGTCTCGCGTGGCGCAATCTGTTTCGAAATCCGCGTCGCACGGCCCTGACCGCGGCGGCCGGGGCATTTGCTGCAGTACTCACGATCCTTTCGCTTGCCATGGCCTACGGAAGCCACGAGCGTTGGATCGAAGAAGTCGTGCGCTTGTACCCTGGGCATTTCGAAGTCAGTCTGGATGGCTACCGCGAGAACCGCACGCTCGACTATGGGATGGAACTCTCAAGGGCCGCCATGGATGGCCTGAATGCCTTGCCCGAAAGCGATGGCTGGGCGCCGCGCCTGGAGTCCTGGGGACTGGTGGTCGGTGATGAGGATGGTGCGACCGGGCGTGCGGCGTGGGTGGTGGGAGTCGACGCGGAACGCGAGCAGCATCTGACCTCACTGGTCAGTTCCGTCGAGCGCGGTCGCTTCGTCTCGCCCGGCAGCGGACGCGAGGTCGTGCTCGGCGAGACGCTGGCCAAGAACCTGGGCGTCGTGGAAGGCGACAACGTCATTCTGCTGTCCGCCGACTACTACGGGTCGCAATCGGCCGATCGCTTTCGCGTGATCGGTACCATCGAGGTCGGCAATCCGGAATTTGATTCCTACGCCGCGTTCGTCGACCTGCACCAGTTGCAGGACTTCCTGGAGATGGGCGAGGGCGTGTCGCACGTCGCCGTCTTCGCGACCGACCCCGGCCGCGCCGAGCCCATTGCCGTGCAACTCGCCGAGATCTTTCCCGACGAGAGCTTCGAACTGCTTTCGTGGGAGGAACTGATCCCCGACGTCATCCAGTTCATGGTCCTGGACGATCTCGGTGCCTATCTGACCACCGGCGTACTGATCATCGTCGTCGGTTTCGGGCTGCTCAATACGATTCTCATGTCGGTGTTCGAGCGCGTACGCGAGTTTGGTGTCCTGCGCGCGCTGGGTCTGCGGCCTTCTGCTGTTTTCAAGCTCGTCATGATCGAATCGCTCCTGCTTTCCCTGCTCGGGATTGCCATCGGTCTCGCACTGGTGATCCCGCTCGTGCTCTACCTGGAGCAGGCGCCGATTCCCGGCGAAGCCATGGGTATGTCGCAGGACACCATCGATGCCATGGAGTTGTTCAACATCGATGCGGTGATCGTTTTCAAGTTGACGATGCGCCAGGTCATCGTCGTACCGTTGATCCTGGTTTTCGTCGCGATCCTGGCCGCCTTGCCACCGGCGATCAAGGCGAGTCGCGGTCGACCCGTCGATGCGCTGCGGGAGGCATGATATGGGTGCTCTGCTTCGCATCGCCTGGCGAAACCTCCTACGCGGCTGGCGGCGCAGCGCGATCGTCGTCGTCGCGATCTCGGTCGGCCTGTCGGGGTGCATGATCGTACTGGGCTGGACGACGGGCATGATCGATCAGATGATCGAGAACGCTGTGGGCAGCCATCTGGCCCACGTGGCCGTGCAGGCGCGCGGCTACCAGCAGAACCCCGATTTGAAGCGCAGTCTGGCCGGGAGCGGAAGTGGGTTGATTGAAGTGCTCCCCGAAGGACCCGGACGTCCGAACGTGAGTCCGCGCCTGATCGGCGACGGTCTGATTCAGAGCGCGCGCAAGAGCCTGCGCGCGGCGCTCGTCGGCGTGGTTCCCGATACCGAACCGGGTGTGTCGGTCGTGCCGGGCGCGGTGGTCGTCGGCCGTTACCTGGACAACCGTCGCCGGCGTGTGCCTGAAATCGTGATCGGTGTGGAAATGGCTGAGCGTCTCAAGGTCGAACCGGGCGACAAGATCGTGATGCATGTGCCCGGTGAGACCGGGTCCGGCGCCTTCCGCATAGCGGGCCTGTATCGCACTTCGTCCACCGCATTTGATCGCTCGTTCGCATACGTCACACTCGCTTCCGCGCAGCAGCTATTCGCCCAGGAAGACCGCGTCAGTCAGATCGCCGTTCGCCTGGCGGAGCGGAACCAGAGTTCGGAGTTTCGCGATTGGGCGAAGGCTCGCCTGGCTCAGATCGATCCCGAAGCGCAGATCGAGGTGATGACCTGGCGTGAGCGCGAGCCGCGCCTGGCAGCCATGCTAGACATGATGGACCAGATGTCCTGGGTGATGTACGCCGTGGTGTTCGTCGGTATGGCGTTTGGAATCGCCAATGCCCTGCTCATGGCAGTGTACGAACGCATCCGAGAGTTTGGTGTGCTGCGTTCGATCGGGCTAAAGGGCGGACGTCTGGTCTGGATGATCCTGCTCGAAGCACTGATTCTGACTCTCGCCGGAACCGTGCTGGGATTGCTAGGCGGTCTGGGACTCGTGGGCTGGCTCGGAGAAGTCGGTCTCGACCTCAGCATGTTCTCGGAAGCCCTTGGGGAACTCGGCGTGGGGAACATCATGTATCCGACCGTTCGTCCCCGGGATCTCGTGGCCCCCGTCTGCCTGGCCATCCTGACGGCATTGGTGGCGGCGCTCTGGCCTGCGATCAAGGCCTACCGTCTGCGACCTGCCGAAGCCCTGCGACACGTTTAGGAGTTCATCATGTCCGATACCGTTCTGGAAGCGATTGGGGTCACCAAGATCTATGTGGCCGGCGAGGTCGAAACGACCGCGTTGAACAAAGTCTCACTGGCAGTAGAAACCGGTGAGTTCTCCACACTATCGGGCCCTTCGGGTTCGGGTAAGACCACTTTGCTCAATCTGCTGGGCACCCTGGATTGCCCGACCGACGGCCGCGTGCTCGTGTGTGGGGCCGACACCACCGAAATGTCGGAAGCCGAAAAGTCGGAACTCCGGCTCGAGAAGATCGGATTCATCTTCCAGGCGTACAACCTGGTGCCGGTCCTGTCGTCGCTCGAGAACGTCGAGTTCGTATTGCTGCTGCAGGGGATGTCACGCACGGAGCGACGAGAACGGGCGAGCGAGTCTCTCGATCAACTGGGCCTGGGTGATCTTCTGCACAAGCGACCGAACGAGATGAGCGGAGGTCAGCAACAACGCGTGGCCGTCGCGCGCGCGATCGTATCGCAACCCGAAATCGTACTGGCCGATGAACCCACCGCGAATCTGGACTCTCGGACGGCCGAGTCTTTGCTCGATCTGATGCTGCGCATGAACCAGGAGCGCAGTGTGACTTTTCTCTTCAGTACTCACGATCCCCGCGTCATGACTCGTGCACGTCGCAACGTGCATCTGGTCGATGGCCAGATCGATCGCGAGGAGCGGCGCGAGTCGTGAGCCTGCGCGGGCTCGCCGGGTGGCTACTGGTCAGTGCCCTGACCGGCCCCGTCGCCGCAGCAGAGTTCGATCGCGGGGATCTCCGCGTGGAACTCGATGGGCATCTGCGCGCTCTGTACACGTTCACACGCGATCTGCACACCGATGCCGTGTTTCCCGGTGTGATTCAGGGTGTGGCTCAGCACAGTTCGACACATGGCCGAGATACCGCCAGGCTGCTCACGCGTGGCCGCGTGAACCTGGAAGCTGCGTACGGTGACTGGCTGGCCGGGCAGATCGTGTACGACAACGAGATCCGTACCGGCAGCGGACTGGATACACTCGGTTTCGCGCTGGGCAGGCGCCTGGGTGACGGCACGTGGAATGACGCCGACCAGACGATCTCGGATCACGATCGCTTCTTCTGGCGGCATCGGCTCTATCGGGGTTGGTTGCGCTATGAGAGCAAGAACTTCGATCTGAAGATCGGACGCCAACGCATCGCCCTGGGGCGTGGCCGGCTCTGGAATCCCACCGATCTGTTCAATCCGATTCCAGCCCTGGCGATCGAAGGCGATCAGCGCCTCGGCCAGGACGCGGCCGTCGCGCGCGTACGCCTGAGTTCGAACCTCTGGTCCGAGTTGATCTGGTCGCCCCAGGATGATCCCGACGAGCACCGGATCGCGGCGCGCCTGGAAATCAGTCGCACGGAAGTCGACGGCGCACTCATGGTGGCCCGCATCCAGCGGGACTACACCTTCGGTGCAGACTTTGCCGCCACGGTGAGGGATGCGGCCGTTCGCGGTGAGGCCACCTACACCGATCTATTCGCCGGTGGGCGGGTCTGGCAGGTGGTGGCGTCGCTCGACTACACCTTCGGCCTGGGTACAGGCCTGTACTTTCTGGTCGAACACTTTTTCAACGAGAACCTCGTGACAGGGGTCACATTCGGCGGGGTTCCGCCCGGCACCTCGCCGGAGGCCGGACTCTCGCTTCTCCTGGCAACCCCCGGATTCAGCGAAGCCATCAACACGACGCGCCTGACCTCGCGTGTTCGCAATCGTACAGGTGTCGCTGTGGGATACGACCTGACCCCACTGTTGCGCGCCGACCTGTTGTGGCTCCACGACTGGCATGGACCCAGTGAGGCCTTCGTGCCGACGCTCAGCTACCAGCTGCGGTCCGATCTGGACCTGACTGTGGGTGGACAGTTCTTTCTCGGAAGCGGAAGCAATAGCGAGTACGGCGATCAGCCAAATCTGCTGATCATCCAGTTGGACGCGTACTTCTAGCGAGAGTTTCCGACTGCTGAAGCCATTTCGTTTCTCGAATGTCGTGTGCAACACGTATTCGACCCCGGTGTCGTACAAAGCCCGGATTCCAATACCGCTCTAGTGCTCCGACTGCTCAAGTCCCGCCAAAACCCGGCCGATCCTGCTTTCTGGAGGCGGCTGTAAGCGAGACGTGAGGAGTATTGAATTGCGTACACTGGGATACGCGACTGCACTAGTCGCGTTGTGCTTCCTCTCCTGCGCTACGAACCCGGGTTCGTTGCCGCCTGTTTCGCTGAACTTCTTCACGCCAGCTCCGCCGGACAATCCCTGGAAGCAGAAGATCGAGAACTGGCAAGCCCGCCACCATCTCGATCCGGTCAACCGGGGCGAGGATCCGCGCGCCAGTTCAAAGCTGTCGCGCGAGTACGATCAGTTCGCCGCCAATATCCGCCGCAAGGTGGCGAACGAGACCGTGAGCTGGGTTCAGGAGCACAGCCGTCGTTACTATCGGCCAGATGGTGATCAGGATCACTGGGCGACACTCGGAGAAGTCGTCGAGGCTGGGGGCGATGACTGTGACGGCCTGGATCTGCTGACCTTCGTTCTCCTGCGCCGCCTGGGTTTCCAGGAAAGCGAGATCTACCGCGCCATCGTCGTCGAGCAGAACTCCGGCCAGCACCACATGGTCACGCTCTGGTTCGAAGAGGGAGCGGAGAGCGACCCCTGGGTGCTCGATCCGACCGGAGTGGTCACCTCGAAGATGGTCCGTCTGGCCGAGGTTCCGGGCTGGGAGCCGATCGAACTCTTCGACGAGGCGGCGCATTTCAACGTCGAGGAAAGCCGCCTCGCAGTCGCGGACGCCGTCTCGGACCGCTGACCGACGGAGATCTTCTCGCTTCTGCACGAAATGCTGTAGACGCGCGCCCAGCGTCGTCTACAATCCGGGCATGGCGCTGGCTCCGAATCCTCTGGAAGCCGAGTCCCCTCCGGACCCGGCCTATCCAACAACCACTCCTCCGGATGCTGTCTATCCCGGGCAAACCCGGGTACCGCTGACCTATCCGCTCGACGAGATCGCGACGCCTTCCATGTGGTCTCGGCTGCAGAGGCCGATTGAACGCAGCCTCGTCGAGATCTGGACACGGGTCGGCCTGCTGGATCGCGCGCGGCCGCAGCGCTGGGTCACGATCCACTACGGTCGCATCTCCCTCAACGCCCACGCCTGGGAACGTATGCGGGCGCGCATCAACCGCGAGCCGCCCGATACCACACTGGTGGAGCCGCCCGATAGCTGGCTGGCCCATTTGCCCGAGTACTGGGAAGAACTGCGCGCTCGCTTGAATATCGGGCGCCTGGAGCGTCGGCTGGAAGAGGCCGAGCGCAAACGAGAGGCTTGTCTGCGCCGCGCGGCCGCGATGGAGTTCTCCGATCTCGACAACGGCGAACTCGCGCGCGGGCCGCTCGACGAGCCTTCCTGGTGTGAAATCCTGCTGCCCTGGTTTGGTCAACGACTCCTGGGCGAGCCCGAAGACGATCCCCCGCCGGCGTTGCGCGCCGCCGTCGCGTTGGAGCAGCGTTGCGGTGTGGAACTCGGCCGCAGGCTCACGGCGCGCAAGGTGCTCGAGAGTCCGGCCCAGGTGGCATTCCTGACGGTGGAAGAACGCATTCGCGCGGTTCACGAGAGCTCGAGCGACTGGGCTGCGCTGGCGCTGACGCGTGAGAATCGGATCGAGAACTTCCTGAAGTTCGATCTGCCCGTTTCTTTCTGGGGCCGACCGCGAATCGACGGGGAAAAAGCCTGATTCCTGGGCTATACAGTCGCCGGTCTAGGAGTTCCAGGGGGGAAGATGTCGAAGAACGAAAAGAAGCTCCAGAACGGTAGCGCGCGAGTCAGTGGCGTGAGTGAAGACGTCGAGTCGCTCGAACTGCCTCTCATCAACTTGCCGGGAGCCCATCCGTGTCGCGATTGCGGAGATTGTTGCAGTTACATCGCGACCGAGATCGACGACCCCTCCACGTTTGCGGATTACGAGAACATCCACTGGTACCTCACGCACAAGAACATCTCCGTCTACATCGACGACGAGAACGACTGGTTCATCGAGTTCCGCTCCGAGTGTGAGCACATCACGGAGAGCAAGACCTGCGGAATCTACGAGGAACGTCCAAAGATCTGCGAAGAGTTCTCCTGGCATGAGTGCGAGAAGAGTTCGGAAGAACGCGCCTGGAAGTACTACTTCAACACCTACGCCGACCTGATCGATTGGATGCAGAAGAAGCGCCCGAAGGCCCTGGATACCTACAACAAGCGGCGCAAGAAGATGCTGGTGAAACGGGCCGAGGCCTCGAAGGAAGAATCGACCCAGAAGCTCGCTTCCGAGCTTTCGCGGCCCCAGCAGCAGGCCTGACTCCGGACCGGAGTCCCGGCTACTTCTACTTGGTCTTTTCTTCGACCTGAATCTGCAGCTGTTTGCGCAGCGCCTCTGAGCGCTTGCGCGCCTTTTCCCGTTCGGCCTCGATCTCGGCCTTCAGATCCTTGCGCATCTGCTCGTCGCGATCAGTTTCGATCTCGAGTCGACGTTGCTGGAGATCGAGCAGTCGATTTTCCATGAGCCGGTTGCGCATCGTTCGATCGCGCGGACCCAGTTCCTGTGGCGTAGCGTCGCTCATGAAGTTGACTGTCACCGATCGCCTCGATTCCGTTCCGTCGGTGGCGCGGACGTAGACTTCCAGGGTGTTGCGACCCGGTTGAACCGGAACCAGTCCCGAGAAGGTTCCGTCGGCGTTCTGAAGCTGGTAGGCCGCCATCTTTTTCGTGGTGCGGTTGCGGATCTCGAGCGCCTCGACTTCGGCGAAGTTCACTTCCTCGAACACGGTCTGCAGGTTCTGAGGGTGGAGCACCGGAGTGAACACTCCGTCGCTCACGCGCGCCATCTCGACGACGACTACGGGTTCCGACAACGCGTCCTCGCCGATCGCGAAGGTGTCGATGCGGATGTTCAGCTTGGACGCCTGCACCGCGTGCCTGATTGCCATCTTCGCGTTTCGGAGCCTTTGACCCTCTATTGGCAGCGTGGGAAAGCCGTCGGTCAGGAACATCATGATGCGCTTGGCATGCTCACGCTTTTCACTGAAGGCGCTCTGCATGCCCATCAGTTCGCTAGTTGCCAGGTTGACGGCAGTCACCATATTGGTCAGCCCGCCCGGACCCCGGTCCAAAATGTTTTCCAGGCCATCTGCGACCTTGCGGAAGTCAGTGGTCAGCGGGACTTCCGTGTAGCCATCGGGCGTGAGCGGGTCGTGGTCGCCGGAAAAGGCCACGATGCCCACGCGCGTCGTGCGCGGGTCGAGTTGATCGAGCATGGTGTGCACGGCTTCGATCTCTGCGGCCAGGATGCTGTCGCCGCGATCGCTATTGGGCAGCGGTAGTAGTTTGCCGAAAATCGACAGGAATTTTGCACCGCGTCGCTCACCCACTGCACCGTCGCCGTCCACGTCGGCACCGGAGGGCGCCGCCGTGCTCTCGGACGTATCGATCACGAACATGATGTCGAACGCCTGGTAGGCGCCGAACAACGCCAGCGCCTTGCCCGAAACGAAGGCCATGCCTCCGGGATCGCCGATCACCGCACCCGAAGCCGGAGAGAAGATTTCTAGTTGAAGATCGGGTTCGTCCGCCCGCGTGACAACGGGGAGCGCGCTGAGCACGAGCGCCAGTGCGAGGCAGAGCGCGCGAGTCACGAAGTTCCCCACTCTTCTGGATCGACGGCCACCGCCCCGCCGCGCACAGCGTTTTCGACGGCTTCGGCCACGGCCAGGTGGACGTCGGGGTTGAGCAGGGCCGGGACCAGTTCGCCCGGTTCCGCAAAGTCGGCGATCGTGGCGGCCGCTGCGAGCTTCATCGAATCGTCGATCGTCTTGGCCCGCGCCTGAAGCGCACCGCGGAAGATGCCGGGGAAGCCGAGCGCGTTATTGACGCTGCGGCCGTCGGCTGCGAATGCCGCCCCTGCATTGCGCGCCACCTCGGGGCGGATCTCCGGATTCGGGTTCGATAGCGCCAGGATGATCTGGCCCTCGCGCACTTGTTCGGGCGCAATCAAGCCAGGTCGACCCGTGGTGGCGACCACGACGTCGGCCTCGGCCATCATCCAGTCGAGCGAACCCGATTCGCCACCGAGTTCATTGAGTCGCCCCATCGCGTCGCGTCTCAGGTCGCTGCCGATCACGCGACGGATACCGTAGGAACGCAGGAGTCTCGAGATCCCGATGCCTGCCGCGCCCAGTCCGACGACCCCGACGGTGAGTCTCTCGAGTTCCTGGCCGGTCATGCGTGTGGCATTTAACAACGCGGCCAGCACCACCACGGCCGTGCCGTGCTGGTCGTCGTGCATGACCGGGATCGGAAGTTGAGAGATCAGGCGGCGCTCGATCTCGAAGCATTCCGGCGCGGCGATGTCTTCGAGTTGGATCGCGCCAAACGAGGGCGAGATCTGGATGACGGTCTCGACGAATGTGTTCACGTCGCGCGTCGGAATCAAGATGGGAATTCCGCTGAGTCCGGTCAGGCGATCGAAGAGCACCGCCTTGCCTTCCATCACGGGCAATCCGGCATGCACGCCGATGTTCCCCAGTCCGAGGATCGCCGTGCCGTTGGTGACGATCGCAACCGTATTTCCCAGCGCCGTGTAGTCATAGACCGACTCCGGGTTGCTGTGAATCTCCAGGCAGGTCGTCGCGACGCCCGGTGTGTAGATCATGCGCACGTCGCCGGGTCGCTCCACGGCTACGGTGCTGCGCATGCGGATCTTTCCGCCGCGGTGGATTTCGAGCACCGGGTCGAAGATCTCCTCGATCCGCACACCCTCCAGGCGTTCCACGGCCCTGTACATGGCATCGATCTGCTGATCGTCGCTCGCGTACAGCTCGATGTCGCGCACGTTGTACTCACCGGCGAGGCGTACGCGCACGATGTCGCCGATGTTCACGCCCGTGTCGCCGATGGTCTTGGTCAGACGACCCAGGGTCCCCGGCTGATCGCGGATCATGACCCGCAGAATCCGCACCTTTTTCTCGTTCGTTATCACGTGCTTACGTCTCCAGATCGGAAAGTAGAGGATCGTCGGGTCGCTTGCTACGGTCGAGAGGAGAGGGGGGGGATTGGGGCGAGTCGAACGATCAGTCGCGCCTGCGGGCGCCAGTGCCGACGCCGAAGCGGCCTCGGAGCGAGAACTGCCATTGACGGCCGTGCGCGACTGGCTACGCGTGCCTTCCCATTTGGGCCTGCCCGCCTGGGCCCGGCCCCGGCTGTCTCAGACGCTGCGGGACGAGCGCGACGCGCGCGTGGGCAGGGCGCTGGAAGAGACCGTCTTCGGGGTGGTCGATCTCGAGACGACCGGCACCTCGACGGACGCGCGTATTCTCGAGGTGGGATTGGTCGTGCTCCGGGGCGCTCTCGTGCTGGAGAAATTCGAAACCCTGGTCGACGTGGGTGCCGAGGTGCCTTCCGGCATCACCTCGCTCACCGGCATCTCGACTGATCTCCTGGTCGGAGCTCCCGAAGAAGCGAGCGTACTGGCCCGTTTCGCGCAGATTCTCGAGCGCAATCGGGTCGAAGTCCTGGTGGCGCACAACGCTTCGTTCGATCGGGCCTTTTTGGAACGCGCCTGGCGCGACCACCGCCGCGAACCGGCCCTGCCGGATTTCGTCTGCTCGGTCCGCCTGGCCCGGCGCTGTGTGCGGGCGCCGAGTTTCGGACTCGACTCGCTGATCCAGCACCTGTCGATTCCGTTGCGAGCGCGGCATCGCGCCCTGGGTGACGCGGAAATGACCGCCGACCTCTGGCTCGAACTGCTCGGCCGCTGCAAACTGCAAGGTATCCACACTCTTGAGGCGCTCCGCGAGGTGGCCGAGGTCGGCCGGCACAAGAAAAAGGCGGGCAAACGCGTTCGCGTCGTTCACGTCCGAGATGGCGTCGATTGAGCGGGCCGAATTTCGTTCTTTGCTGGGCCCGGCCGAGAAGAAGCGCATGAAAGCATCCCTCATCATCCCGATCGTGACACTGGCTCTGTCGATCCTCCCTCAGGGTGCCTATGGCCAGCAGGGAGATCACGAGCAGGCTCCGATCGTGGTGATCGACGCCGGTCACGGCGGCGACGACCTGGGTGCGCGCGGTCGCGCCGGGCTCGTTGAAAAGGAACTGGTGCTCTCGGTCGCGAATCTTCTGGGTTCGGCTCTGCAAAAGAGGGGCGTGGTCGTGTTCTACACGCGCGAGCGCGACGAATTCGTGCCGCTGGCCGCGCGCGTGCAACTCGCCAATCGCGCGAAGGCCGATCTCTTCCTTTCGATCCACGCCAACGCCGCGCCCGACACCCGCGTGAGCGGCTCCGAGTCCTACTTTCTGTCCCTGGACGCCAGCGACGCCGAGGCGATGCGAGTGGCCATGACCGAAAACGCCGTGTACAAACAGGAAGGCACGAATCCGGAAGGAGCCGACATCGTCGGATCGATTCTCGGAGACCTGATTCGCACCGACCATCTGCGCGGTTCGAGTCGGGTCGCATCCGCGATCCAGCGCAAGCTGGCGCCGCTTTCCGGAGACAGTCGAGGCGTCAAGCAGGCGCCCTTTGTCGTGCTGATGGGAGTCAATATGCCGGCAGCCCTGATCGAGATCGGGTTCCTGACCCATCCGGCAGAAGAAAGGCGCCTGAAGCAGGGCAAACACCAGCGCGCGATCGCAACGGCTATCGCCGACGCAGTCGAACACACGCTGACCACGCCCCCCGCGGATGCGGCGCCCATGGAGATGATGGAGTGAGTCGAGGTGACGGACGCGCAGCCGATGAGCTGCGACCTGTTCAGATCGAACTGGACTTTGTAGAGAATCCGGCCGGTTCCGCACTGATCCGCATGGGCCGCACCCTGGTGCTGTGCACTGCGAGCCTGGGCGAATCGGTGCCCGGCTGGTTGCGAGGCGGCGGGCGCGGTTGGGTGACGGCCGAGTATTCGATGCTTCCGGGTTCGACCGACACGCGCAACGACCGGGAATCCGCAAAGGGCAAGATCTCCGGGCGCACCATGGAGATTCAGCGTCTGATCGGCCGCTCACTGCGCGCGGTGATCGATCTGGATGCCCTCGGCGAGCGAAGCATTACGGTGGACTGCGACGTGCTACAGGCCGATGGCGGCACGCGCACGGCCGCGATCACGGGCGGCTACGTCGCGCTCGCACAGGCCTGCCAGCGCATCGTCGCTGCCGGACAGCTCAAACAGAGTCCGATGATCGACTCGGTTGCCGCGATCTCCGTTGGAATCGTGGGCGGAGACATCCTGCTCGACCTGCCGTATCCCGAAGACGCGCGCGCCGATGTCGACATGAACGTGGTGCGCACGGGCAAGGGGCGACTGGTCGAAGTCCAGGGAACCGGTGAAGGCGGCACCTTCGACCGCAAGCTGCTCGACCGTATGCTCGACCTCGCCGAAAAGGGCATCGACGAGCTCACGCAACTGCAGCGGGAGGCTCTGGCACGTTGAGCCCGGGCCCCGCGAGTCCGAAAAAGCGGGTCCTGCTGGCCACGCGCAACGCGGGCAAGGTGCGCGAGATGCGCGAACGCCTGGCCCGTGTAGGAGTCGAGGTCGAAACCCTCGACGCCTACCCGGACGCACCCGAAGTCGAAGAGACGGGAACCACCTTCGAGGAAAACGCTCGCCTGAAAGCCTTGCAAACGGCGGGCGCGACCGGTCGCTGGGTGATTGCCGAGGACTCCGGTCTGTGTGTCGATGCTCTCGGCGGCGCCCCCGGCATCCACTCTGCGCGTTTCTCCGGCGTTCACGGCGACGACGCCGCGAACAACGAAAAACTGCTGCGCGAGCTCGCGGGCGCCAGCCGCCGCACCGCCCACTACGCTTGCGTGATCGCATTGGCCCGGCCCGACGGCGAGGTCCTGCTGACCAGTCATGGCCGCTGCGATGGCCAGATCGCGGATGAGCCGCGCGGCAAGGGCGGTTTCGGCTACGATCCGCTCTTCATCGCCGATCGCCTGGCGCCCGACACCATGGCCGAAGTCAAACCCGAGCAGAAGCAGCGCGTTTCGCATCGCGCCGCCGCACTGCGCAGCTTCCTGTCTCCGTTCGAAGCCCTGATCGATCAGATCGACGTCTGATCGGGCAGAGTGTACCGTCTGCGCTCTCGCTCGAGAACGGGGCGTAGCGCAGCTTGGTAGCGCGCGTGCTTTGGGAGCATGAGGTCGCCGGTTCGAATCCGGCCGCCCCGACCAGCGAGGACCCGCAACGCGAGCGCGAGGCCGATCAGGCGGCTGGCCGGCTGAGCAAGAGCCTTGACATGCGCTTTCGCGATCGCTCACATCAGAGCATGACTCCAATCGATCGTCGCGAGTTTTTGCGTCAGGGGATCGCCGTAGGTGCTGCGACGAGCTTCTTGCCTGTTGTCGCGCGGGCTGAGCCCGAGGCGCCGCGCGTGCGTCGCTATGCGAGCCTGGGCAAGACGGGTATGGAGATTTCCGATATCTCGTTTGGCGGGAGTCGGCGCGGCTTCGATGAGCGACTGGTACGCGAGGCCTTCGACCTGGGCATCCACTACTTCGATACAGCGGAAGGCTGTCGCGGTGGTGATTCAGAGAAGATCATCGGCGTGGTGGCCATGAAGACCCTGATGGGCGGCAAACTCAACGACTTGAAGCCCTACGAGACGAGCGCGGGGAGCTTTCCCCAGGCCGCGTTTCGCTGGGTGCTTTCGAATCCCCGCGTCGACGCGCTGATCGTCTCGATGACCCGTCGCCCGCAGGCCGACGAGTACCTGGGCGCTTCGGGTTGGCAGCGCAGTGCCTGGAACGATCCGCGCCTGCTTTTTCGCTACGCGCAGCATCGTACGAGCCGTTACCGCCGCCACGGTTGCGCTGGCTGCTCCGGGGTCTGTCCCCGGGGAGTGGAGATTCCAGAAGTCCTGCGCACGCGCATGTACGCGGAAGACTACGGCGATCTGGAACTCGCGCAAGCTTGCTCGGATGCGTGTCCGTACGGCATTCCGATCGCCTCGAACGCGAGGGCGACTCACCGGCGGCTCGTGCGCTCGTGAAGCCCGAGGCAATCCTCTTCGACCTGGACGACACGTTGACCGACCGGCGCGTTTCGCTGGCCGGTTACGCGCGCATCTTCGCTTCCGAGTTTGGGGAACGACTCGAGGAGCTTTCCGGCGCCGATCTCTACGACCGGATCGTGAGCATCGACCAGAACGGATACAATCCGCGTCGTGCCGAAGACCTGCACGAGCAATTGCCGTGGATCTCCTCGCCCGGCCACGAGCAGCTTTTCGATCACTGGACCGGGACCTACCCGGAGTGCTGCATCGCGCGGCTCGGGATGCGCGACACGTTGATCGCTTTGCGCGAAAGGGGCATCGAACTGGCTGTCGTGACCAACGGTCCGGCGCTCGGGCAGCGTTCCAAGCTCCTGCACCTGGAAGTGGTGGATTACTTCTCCAGCGTCGCGGTCTCGGGGGATGATGATATATCCAAGCCCGACGCGCGTATCTTCGAGCGCGCGCTCAAGCCGATCCAGGTCGCTCCCGAACACGCCTGGTTCGTCGGCGACCATCCGCAAAATGACGTCGTGGGTGCACGGGACGCGGGGCTGACCGGAATCTGGCTGCAGGCCAACCACGACTGGCCGCAGGATCAGCCCGGGCCGCAGCATCGAATCACGGCGCTGCCCGAACTACTCGATCTGCTCTAGACGCGGATACCATCCAAGGGGGACCCAGGTTTGTTGCGAAGTATTCTTCCGGCCCTGGCTGCGGGCCTTCTCGGCGGGCTGATCGGAGCCTGGTTTCTCGCGACCGACGAAAAGAGCGCCGATCCCGACGCCCTTGCCGCACCCGGCGAGATGGCCGAGATCGGCGACGGTGCGCACTCGCGTTTCGCCGTGCTCGCGTTGAAAGCGGCGTCTGGCGTGGTGAAGGTGCACACCTCTCGCACGGTTGCGCAGCCTTCGCTGGACGCCGGCCGAGCGCCGTTTCCCGGGCTCTTCGAGCGCTTCCAGAGTCGTCGAGGTCAGCGTCCGCGGCGCGAGCGTGCGGAGCGCAAGCTACCCAGTCTGGGAACCGGTTTCATCATCTCGCCCGACGGGCTCATCGTCACCAACAATCACGTGGTCGAGGGTGTGGACGAAATCGAGGTCGTACTGCGCGACGGACGCAAACTACAGGCGAGCGTCGTCGGACTCGATCCCATGACCGATCTGGCCTTGCTTCGCGCCGCAGGAGCGAGTGATCTCGATGCGCTTCCCCTGGGCGATTCCGACGTGGTATTGCCTGGCGACTGGGTCGTCGCCATCGGCAATCCCTTCGGACTGGGGCACACGGTGACCGCCGGAATCGTCAGTGCGAAAGGCCGCGACATCGGCCAGGGGCCGTACGACGATTTCATCCAGACCGATGCAGCCATCAATCCGGGCAACTCTGGCGGCCCACTGATCGATCTGCAGGGCCGCGTGATCGGCATCAATACCGCGATCAATCCGCGCGCCAATACGATCGGCTTCGCCGTTCCGATCAACATGGCCAAGAGGATTCTCCCGCAACTCGAAGCCAGTGGCCGGGTGCAACGCGGTTTCCTGGGCGTGATGGTGCAGCCGGTCACCAAGGGGCTGGCCAAAGCATTGGGCTTGGCGAACCTGCAGGGTGCGCTGGTCTCCAACGTGGAAACCGGCGGTCCCGCAGATCTGGGCGGCATCTTTCCCGGAGACGTGATTGTTCGGATTGCCGGGCTGCCCATCGAGAACCTGCGAGATCTCACCCACGTGGTTGCAGACGCGAAGGTCGGAGAACCGGCCGAGATCGAAGTGCTGCGCATGGGCAAAAGGCGAACCTTCTCCGTGCGGGTCGCAGAGCTCGAAGAACTGCAGGAGACGGCCCAGGCTGGCGAAGCTCTGGGCGGCGCATCACTCGGAATCGAGATCGAGCCGAACTCTCCCGATTTGAAGGAGCGCTACGGACTGGATGTGGACGACGGTCTGGTCATCACTCGGGTCCAGCCCGGGGGTTCGTCGGATGCGGTGGGCCTCGAAGAGGGCGATGTCCTGCTCGAGATGGACCGCAAACGGCTCGCCACGCCCGATGACCTGCGCGGCGGTCTCGCCGTTGCCGGTGAACAGCCCCTATTCAGGGTTCGACGCGGGAACACGACGCTCTTCATCGTGGTCGATCGGGGTCGTTAGGTTTCCGCTGCGATCTGGGTGCCGAAAATTCTTCGATCGGCTCAGGCGTCGAGGATCGAACTCAAGTACGCGCCCGCCATGTGCGAGTACTCGCGAACCAGTTCAGCCCCTTCCTCGTTCGGCAGTCCGAGTGCGGTTCGGCTGGCCGCACCCGCGAGATCGCAGACCAGGAAACACGCTCTCCACAGGCGCTTGTCCGGGATCTCTGGATCGAGCAGACGGCGAACGGTATCGAACATGAACTGGGCGGTGTCGCGCGAGTCATTCAGATCCAGGTGTCGAATGGCCTTGCTCGCCTGTATTCCCGTCCAGATGTCGACCAGGGCGGGATCCTCCTGGAGAAGACGGTAGATGGACTCGACGAGTTCTTCCGCAGCCGCTTGGAGTTGTTCCGCATTCGCTACGGCTTCGAACTTCTCGCGCAGCATCCGGTTGACGACGCCCAGGTGCTTGGAGAAAAGGCACGCGAGCAACGCGGTTCGGTCGGGAAAGAACTGGTAGAGCGATCCGATCGGGACGCCCGCGCGCTCCGCGGTCTCACGCATCTTCAGGTGTTCTGAGCCCTTCTCACCGATCAGTTGCCGGGCGGCGGCCAGGATTCCCTCTACCCGCAGACGACTCCTCTCCTGGGAGGGTTCCCTCCAGAGGGGGCTATCGGCCGGCTCGATCTCACGCATGGAGGGTCTGGTTTTCATCTTCGTCCTTGATCTTAACGTGAGCGTTGTTCATAATCAATAACACGAACATTGCTCATGTACGGGCCAAATACCCGGTCCTCAACAGAATTTCAAGGAGTCGATCATGCCGAAAACGCAAGAACTGCCGACTTTCCTTCCCGAGAAAGGCCGATCCTGGCAGGAGGTCGAGGCGGATCTCCTGGGTTTCCAGGCCATGGATCTGGACGAGGACGTCCATCTGCGGCTCCTCACCGGGATCCACAAGGGCGATGAGCGCGTCCACGAAGTCTGTCGCAAGGCGTACTTCATGTACTTCCACACCAACGCCGTGTTGGCCGAGTACCACCCGGGTCAGGGACGCATCCAGAGGGAGGTTCTCGAGATGGCCGTGCGCTTGCTAGGCGGAGGGGCGGAAGGGCGCGCGAATATCACCAGCGGTGGGACCGAAAGCATCATGTGCGCCATGCACACCGCACGGGAATGGGCGCGGGCGACCCGGCCCGATATTTCCGAGCCCTACCAGATCGTCATGCCGCGGACGGCGCACGCGACGTTCGACAAGGCCGCACACTACCTGGGTATGGAACTCGTTCGAGTTCCCGTCGGTGCGGATCTGCGCGCGGATGTCGATGCGCTCGAAGCCGCGATCACACCAAGGACACTGGTCCTGGTTGGATCGGCTCCTTGTTGGGGCTTCGGCCTGCTCGATCCGATCCACGAGATCGCCGCACTGGCAGAGCGGCACGATCTCTGGATGCACACGGATTGCTGCGTGGGCGGCTTCCTGTTGCCCTTCATGGAACGTCTTGGGATCGAACTGACTCCGTATGATTTCCGTGTACCCGGGGTCAAGTCGATCTCGGCCGATCTTCATAAACACGGTTATGCGGCAAAGCCGTGTTCGACCGTGCTCTACCGCAATGAAGAGCTTCAGCAACACCACTGGACGGGTGTCGCAATCAGCGACTGGCAATCCGGCATGTACCGCACTCAAGGAGTCATTGGCAGCCGTCCCATGGCCGCAGTGGCGGCGGCGTGGGCGGTCATGAACTTCCTGGGCGAGGACGGCTACGTCGACCTTGCGCGGCGTTCACTCGAGGTCAAAGATCGGCTCGTCGCCGGGATCGAAGCCGTAGAGGACTTCCGCTGCCTTCCGAACGAGTCCCTCCTCTTGCCCTTTCGCTCCGAAACTCTCGACATGCTGAAGGTCTTCGGTGGACTCGTCGAGAAGGGCTACTTCCCCTGGGGAACGTTCGACCCGATTTACGTGCATCCCTCGGCCGAACCCGTCGACGATGTCGTGGTGGAAACATTCCTCGCAGATCTGGGCGACATCGGGAAGGGAGTGAAAGACGGAACGCTGACCGCCGAGGCCCTGGGAACGTATATCTGAACAAGAGAAGCGGCTCGGAAGGATTCCGATCCGCGCGTGCGAACGGAATTGCGGCACTGGCGCCCGTCGCGTACCCGGAAGGTCGGTCCACGGCGGTCCTGGGGTGGGATGTTGGCTCTGGAATACCTCTTCGGTCGGCCCGCGGGTGTGGCCAGCCTGGTCCTGGCGAGTTCTCTGTGCAGTACTTCCTTCTGGGCCGAAGAGACCCATCGGCTTCGCCAAGGGCTACCGGATTCCGTCCAGGCCACCATGCAGCGTTTCGAAAAGTCCTTTCACCAGGCCGAGCCGCGACGTGGATCGGATCGTCCGGGCCTCTCGGCCGAAACCATGAAGCGCCGAGGGCGCCTCATCGCGATCACTGCCGGGTTGATGTCCGGCGCGGTCGGGCAGCGCATCGCCGGGTTGGCCTCGCGGCTTCCCTTCCTGCGCGCGGCCGCCTACCAGATCGCCGGGCTCGCGTTCCTGCGACAACACGTCTACCGACTGGATCCGGCGCCAGATGTCTTGTTCGACGGTATCGCCGGCTTCAATACGGAACTCTACGAAGCCATGTGGGGGCCGAGTGATTTCTTTGCCACGGGCAGTCTGGCGAACTGGGACGTCGAAGAGAGACTGGCTGAGATCGATGTCCCCACACTCATCACTTCCGGTCGTTTCGACGAGGCGACCCCAACGCATATGGAACGGATCCGCAATGGGATTCCCGACTCGCGCTGGGTCTGTTTCGAACAGAGTTCGCACAGCGCGTTCCTCGAAGAACCCGAGCGCTACCGCACCGTACTGGAGGACTTCCTCGTCGAAGTGGAGGATCGCAAGAGCGGCCCCTCACTCTCGGTGCGAGGCCGCTCTTCCTGAAGATCAGACTGCGGAGTCAGAGCGCCTCGTCGCCGGATTCCCCGGTGCGGATGCGGATCGCATCGCTCACCGGAATCACGAAGATCTTGCCGTCGCCGATCCGGCCGGTCGCGGCCTTTTCCGTGATCACTTCCACGAGGCGCTCGACTCGGTCGTCGGAGACTACGATCTCGAGTTCTACCTTTGGCAGCAAGTCGACTACGTATTCTGCGCCGCGATAGAGTTCCGTGTGCCCCTTCTGGCGGCCGAAGCCTTTGACCTCGCTCACGGTCATGCCATCGATGCCGAGTTCGCTGAGTGCATCGCGGATGTCATCGAGTTTGAACGGCTTGATGATTGCTTTGATCATTTTCATGAGAATTCCCCTGGCGAGCGGCCGCCTCGTGAACTGGAGTTTCCGTCGACCCGAGAGGGTCGTACGGTCGAATTCGATCCCGGTCCGTCTGTTCTGTTAGGTGTTGGATGCACGCTTGTGACCTAGGAGTGTTCCGCGACGTGAGATCCGCTGGTTCCGGCGTATGCGGTTTCGGAGTGAAGCGCCAGATCCAGGCCTTCGGCTTCGTCTTCCTCGTGGACCCGCAGATCACCCATGACGAGCCGCAAGCCGACCAGGATCGCGATCGTGGTGACTCCGGCGAAAACCGCGGTGAAGCCGATGCTGATCACCTGCTTGCCGAGTTGCTCGCCCCAGGTCACGCCTTCGGGCAGGGCCGAAGCGGAGATGAAGAGTCCGGTAGCCAGAGCTCCCCAGGTTCCACCGACGCCGTGCACGCCGAAAACGTCGAGCGAATCGTCATAGCCGAGGGCCGGTTTCAGGAGGCCGACCGCTGCAAAACAGATCACCGACGAACCGATGCCGATCGCGATCGAGGCCAGTGGCGACACGAATGCGCAACCGGGCGTGATCGCCACCAGTCCCGCAACCGCGCCCGTGGCCGCGCCCAGAACCGTGGGTTTACCGAAGCGAAGCCATTCGATCGCGACCCAGGTCAGCAATGCCGCGCAGGTGGCTGTATTCGTGGTCAGGAAGGCCAGCGCTGCAGTGCCGTCGGCGGCCAGCGCGCTACCCGCGTTGAAGCCGAACCAACCCACCCAGAGCATGGCTGCGCCAATCACGGTGAGCGGAAGACTGTGCGGTGCCATGGCCACGCGCCCATAGCCCTTTCGCTGCCCCAGGTAGAGCGCGGCGACCAGCGCGGAGAAGCCACTGGACATATGCACCACGAGTCCGCCCGCGAAATCCAACGCGCCCAATTGTCCGCCCAGGTATCCACCGCCCCAGACCATGTGCGCCAGCGGGATGTAGACCGCGAACAACCAGATCACGATGAAGGCCAGATAGGGACCGAAGCGCATGCGTTCGGCGAATGCGCCGATCATCAGTGCGGGCGTGATGATCGCAAACATCGCCTGGAAGATGACAAAGACGTACTCGGGAATCGTTCCAGATACTGAGTCCGTGGTGATTCCATTGAGTCCGGCCTTGGCGAAGTCGCCAATGAATGCTCCGTCGCCGCTGAACGCCAGGCTGTAGCCGCATAACACCCACACCACGCCTACGATGCCGGCCGACATCAGACATTGCATGAGGATTGAAAGGATGTTCTTCGCCCGTACGAGGCCGCCGTAGAACAGCGCCAGGCCGGGCAGGGTCATCATCAAGACGATTGCAGAAGAAACCATGACCCAGGCTGTATCGCCGGAGTTGATCGTGCTCTCCAAGGCATATCCCTTCCGCGGACCGGGTCCGCACCAGAAACGTCGAAATCCAGAGTTGGAAGGACACGAGAGCAAGGCCTGTGCCATGCGAGGACGCGGGCCGACGGGGCCGGTGAGCGCCTGAGGCGGAGGTTTCGCGGATTTCTAGCCCAGAACGCCAGCAGGCACTGCCTGAGAACTAGGCAGTGCCTGCGTCTAGCGTCCGGTCATAGAGGGGCCGAAGAATGGCTTGGGCCGGTTGGCCGGCCCGGACCTCAGGCCTGGTTTTCTTCCTCGATCAGCGCTTTGAATGAAGGCCGGGCGTGCAATCGCTGCACGTAGGCAGCCAGTTTCGGCCAGCGGGCGGCGTCGATCGTCTCGCCGCCGTGCGCGTAGCTGACGAACATCGAGCCGATCGAAGCGTCGGCGGCCGTGAAGCGGTTGGCCACGATTCCGTCACCATCGCCCACCACACTCTCCAGGTGATCGAAGACCCGCGGTACGGCCTCTTCGGTCAAGGTTTTCAGACGCGCCTCATCCGCTTCTTTGCCCATCATCTTTACGTTGACGTAGCGCTCGCGGAAAAACGGCAGGACCGCGCTGGCCACTTCCGTGTCTCCGTACTCTTCGTAGAAAAGGGTCTGGCCGTAGAGCTTGGCATCTTCGGGGAAGAGCGGTGCCGCAGGGCGCGTCTTTTCCAGGTAACCGATGATCGCGGAGGAATCCGGCAAGGTGTAGCCGTCATCCTCCTCGAAGACGGGGATCTTGGCCGCGGGACTGATGGCCAGAAACTCGGGCGGAAGCCCGAATGGAACCACCGGTAGTAGTTCGTAGGAGATGTTCTTTTCGGCGAGTGCGACGCGCAGCTTGCGAACGAAAGGCGAGAGATTGACGCCGTGGACTTTGGGCATGAGGGGCTCCTTCGAGTGAGTTGTCGGGGTGGGATGGACGAGTAAAGGGAATCAATCGCTCTGCGGACGGACCAGGTCGGCGAGCGGGCTGGACGCGAGATCGAAAAGATCGGGTAGCAGGCAGAGGGCCGAGTCATCTCCTCGTACACGCAGAGCACCGTCGGCCTGAGCTCGCGCAGCGTCGACCAGTCCGGCGAGCACCGAGAGCATGACCAACGGCTCAGCCCAGACCGTGGCGTCGACTGGCTGGGCGTCGTCGATCAGGTGCGTTCCCGATGCGCCTCCGGCCACGCGCATGACCAACTCGGAGTCACCGTCGGGCAAGTGGAGTTCGAAGCGCTTGGCGGGTGTGGGGGTTTGAAGTGCGAAGGCCTCGACGGCCGCGAGCATCCAGCTCGGTTCGAACTGATCGCTCGAAACCGGAGGCAAAAGGAAACGCGTTCCCCAACGCATGAGCTCGTGTAGAAGGGGCCGCGCCGCTTCTCCCGCGGCCGCCAGTTCGTACACCGTGGAGGCCGCGGGTGGGGCCAGCGCGCGTTGCTGCACCAGGCCGCGCGCTTCGAGGCGAGCAAGTCGTTCGGTCAGCACACTGGAACTCACTGAACCTAGACGACGCCGGATATCGCTGAAGCGCTGGGGCCCCAGGTTGAGTTCTCTCAGGATCAAAAGCGTCCAGCGCTCGCCGAGCACTTCGGCCGCCCGAGCCAGCGGGCAGAACTGTGGATAGCGAAACTCGGCCATTGGCTCAGCGTACGGGAGGGTAGTTCGAAAATCAAACAACCCCCTTCGTCTTCCGAACAGTTGGTTGTGGAGCGAAGAATGTTCCTGGCTCGTAGACGGGGTCGAAAGTGGATGAAAGGCTCGATCTGCGCTCCTGGGAGTTGCCAGAGATCCTCAACCACTCGATTTCGGCTCCACGCCCAATTTCCGCACCACAACCGCTAGATTGCCCGGATGGCGAATCCTTCTCTTTGGCCCGAGGTCGAATCCGAATTTCTTCAGGACTGCCGGGTATTTCGCGTGCACCGCAGTCGCGCTCGCTCGCCCAGGACGGGCGCCGAACACGATTTCTACCGGATCGATGCGGCCGATTGGGTGAACATCGTTCCGGTGACGGAGCAGGGCGAGATCGTGATGGTGCGTCAGTACCGACACGGCTCGCGCGAGGTGACGCTGGAGATCCCGGGGGGCATCGTCGATCCCGGTGAGTCTCCGGCCGAGGCCGCGGCCCGCGAGTTGCTCGAAGAGACCGGCTATCGCGCGGCCGAGGTCCAGCCGATCGGCCTGGTCAATCCGAACCCCGCTCTCTTTGGAAATACCACGCATAGTTTTGTGGCGCATGGCGTGCGTCTGACGGACGAGATCCGCAACGACGGAACCGAAGAAACCGTGGTCGAGAAGGTCGCGCGCGAGGCGCTTCCAGAGTATCTGCGCGCGGGGCGCATCAGTCACGCGCTGGTCGTGGCGGCGCTCTTCTGGTTCGATCTGGATGAACGCACCGGAGGTGCGCGGTGACGCACGCGCCGAACTCGCAGATGTCGGCCGAGATGCGGCTCGGGGATTTTCTGGCCGCCTATCTGCAACGCATCGGTGTGACGCGCATCTTCGGCATTCCGGGCGATCTGGTGCTGGGGTTGTTCGAACGATTCGCGCAGGGTCGTGAACTCGATGTGGTCACGCTCTCGCACGAGCCGTCGGTGGGTTTTGCGGCCGACGGCTACGCGCGCACGACCCGACGTCTGGGCGTGGTCTGCGTCACTTATGGGGCGGGTGGACACAATACGGTGAACCCGGTGGCGGGCGCCTACGCCGAACGCGTGCCGCTTCTGCTGATTTCGGGTGGGCCGGGCGAGGCCGAGACGCGTATTGCGGGAGTTCATCACCAGGCCAAGCACATCGAGGGCCAGCTACACATCTTCGAACAGATCACCTGCGCGGCGCATCTCGTGCGTCATCCCGAACGGGCTGCTGAGGAGATTCACGAAGTCGTGCGCACCATCATCGACGAATCGCGTCCGGGCTATCTGGAGATTCACCGCGATCTGGTCGATATGCGCATTCCGGTTCCCGAGCACATTCGCGAGTGGGACGGGGTCTGGCCGCGCCCCGCATCGGATTCCCGTCGCCTGAGCGAAGCAGTGGCCGAGGCCGTAGAACGTCTGCGCGCGGCGAAAAATCCGGTGCTGTTCGCCGGTGTCGACCTGTTTCGGGAACACAGCGAGGCGACTTTTCTGGAACTGGCCGAGAAGTTGGGGGTGCCGGTCGTGACCACCATGCTGGCCAAGGGCGTATTCCCGATGAGCCACCCATTACATATGGGTGTACACATCGGACCGTTCAGTCCCGAGCGGATCGACCGGCGCGTGCGCGAAGCCGACCTGGTCCTGGCTCTGGGTACGCAACTCACCGATATCAATCTGGGAGCGGCCCGACCACAAGTGCCGCGCGAACGTTCGATCTGGGCGACGCCGGATTACGTCAACATCTCGTTCCACTCCTATGCCGAGGTGCGACTGGCCGATTTCGTCGAGGCGCTTTCGCGCCAATCGCTGCCCCGTTTCGACGAGAAGGTGATGTACTGCGACAACCTGGATCGGCGGGCCGCCGCCGGAGCCTCCGCAGACAGCCCGCTGACGATCAACGAAATGCTGATCGAATTGAACGAGTTTCTGGCCGCGCACGACACCTACAACGTGCTGGCCGAATCCGGCGATATGGTCTTTGGCGGGTTGGAGTTGCGCCTGCACGGCGGTCTCTACCTGGCGCAGGGGTACTACGCGTCGATGGGTTTCGGTGTACCCGCAGCACTGGGTGCGGAGATCGGCAGCGGGCGTCGCACGCTCGCATTGAGCGGCGACGGTGCCTTCCAGATGACTGGCTCCGAGATCTCGCACGCGCCTCGCCTGGGATTGAAACCGATCGTGGTGCTGGT
Organism: bacterium; assembly: GCA_024226335.1. Taxonomy (NCBI): domain Bacteria; species bacterium. Next base: position 4,853 of record JAAELY010000311.1, on the reverse strand, counting down.
GAACAACGCGGGTTGGGGCATCTTCCGACCGGTGGCGCAGCGCCAGGATCTACTGGAACTGCCGGTCTGGCCGTACGCCGAACTCGCGGAAGCCTGGGGAGGGCAGGGCCATCGCGCGCACAACCGGCTCGAACTCCGCGAGGCGCTACTGGCCGCGGATGCTTCGGATCGCTTCGCGATCGTGGAGTGCGTGACCCAACGCGACGATCTATCTCCGCTTTCGCGTCGCTACATCGAGGCGAGCGTCGCGCGCGCGGACGAGAAACTCGACTAGCCTTCGTTCAACGGACTCCGTTCAACGTGTCTCGCACTCGATCGACGACGGAGGCGTCTGCCCGCATAGGAATCCATTGGTCACGCCGCTGGTCAGGTTCGCGCAAGCGGACGCATGAGCGCCTTCGATCGCGGACTGACGCGCGTCTCCATAAGATTCACTGCAGTCGCTCTTGTCCGAGAACTCTACGCACACCCGGCAGCGAACCCTGCTCTCGCCCGCTGCTCCGTAAAACAGAACGGCGAAGAAGATGCCGATGGCGGTCAGCGTCAGAGTGATGCGCAACGCTTTGGGCATGCTCAGGCCGACTCCAGCTTCAGGTCAGCGATGATTGTCTTCAGTTCTCTGGCCGTGCGCCGGAATACGGGAAGATCCGTCCTGCAGTAGCGCACGATTCCGGAGCGATCGATCAGGAAGATCGAGCGCCGCGTCATGCCGAAAAGGCCAGCCGCATCGTAGGCCCGGCACGTGTTGCGCTGTGGATCGGCCACCAGCGGAAAGTCCAGGTCGTACTTCTTGGCGAACGTGCGATGAGACTCGAGGGACTGGGAATTGATGCCGATGACCTGGACGCCCAGCTCGCCGAACTCTCCCAGGTGGTCCCGGTAGTCGCAGAGCTGGTTCGTGCACACGGGCGAGTCGTCACCCGGGTAGAAGACCAGCAGCACGGCGCCGTGTTGCAGCCAATCGGTCAGATGAATCCTTCCTTCGCTGGACTCGAGTTCGAAATCAGGGGCCGGGTCTCCGATCTGTGGTCCTCGGGCCATGTTTCCTCCTCGCGCACGCGGCGCGTCCTTGTTATCTACGAAATCATGCAGTTCTGGCAAACCGCGTCCATCGGCCTGTGCTCACTGGCGATTCTTGGAGCTTCCGCTTGCGCGACGCTTCCGACTCCTCCGGACTGGGATCTGTTTGGGGAGATGCCCCGCGACGATGCCTTTGCGCCGGGCGTTCTGGTCTGGCAGGGCATTCGTATGCTCGACGCCGATCGCCAGCGCAAGGCTTCGCCGGATGCGAGTCCACTCGCCCAGGAGTTCGCCAGCTTCTCGCGAGACCTGCGTCGCGAGATCGTAGAACGTACGGTGAGGTGGGTGCAATTGAACAGCGGGTTGTATTTCGAAGCCGACGGAGAGATCGACACCTGGCCCACGCTGGCCGATGTGCTGGAAAGCGGTGGCGACGATTGCGACGGCATGGACGTCCTGACGTTCGAAATCCTGCGCGACGCTGGCTTTGAGCGCGGAGAGATCTACCGCGCGGTGCTGGTGCGCGAGGAGGATCAGCTGCACCATATGGTCACGTTGTGGTTTCCCGTGGATCGGCCGCAGGATCCCTTCGTGCTCGACCCGACCGGTGATGTGACTCCGATCGTGCGCAGGCTTTCGCAGGTCCAGAACAAATGGACGCCGCTGGTCTTGTTCGACGAGACCGATCGCTTCCGCGTGCAGATGCCGCAGTCCTGATGAGTCTGTTGCGAACCCCGAGCGTCCTCTGGCTCGTCCTGCTGGCGCTGGTCTGGCCTCCGATCTCCTCTGCCGACCCCCGTCCGCCGCCGGATTCCGCGGTGCTGCGGGTCGGAACCAGCGGGGACTACGCGCCGTTTTCTCGGGCCGGTCGGGGCTTCGACGTCGACGTGGCGAAGCTTCTGGCCGCCGAGTTCGGTGCACGTATCGAGTGGGTTCGCTTTCGCTGGCCGGAACTGAGCGAGGCGATCGCGCAGGACCGCTTCGACGTAGCGATGAGCGGTGTGACCTGGCGCGCGGCGCGCGCACTCGATGGCTATATGACCCGCGCGGTTGCCAGCGGCGGACCCTGTGTGATCGGCGACAGCGAGGCGACGCGTATCGCGGTCAACCGCGGCGGAATCCTGGAGCGCTGGACTCGGGGACGCTACCCGGGAGCGCAGATCCAGGCTCTCGACGACAACACGGCCCTGCCCGAGAAACTCGTCAGTGGCGCCGTCGACGCGATCGTCAGCGATAGTTTCGAAGTGCACCACTTCCGTCGCCCCGGTCAAGCCTACGCCTGCGAGCCCGCGATCGATCGCAAGGTCTACTGGGTGGCGCCAGCGCGCGCTCGAGAACTGGGTCCGCGCATCGACTCATTCCTGCGCGAGCACGAGGCGCAGATCGATGACTTGCGAGTTCAACACTTTGGCGTGTCGACGCCGCGCGACGATCTCGATCATCTGATCGATCTGCTCGCGCGGCGCCTGGCGTTCATGCCGTCTGTCGCGGCCTGGAAACGGGCCAACGGCAAACCGATCGAAGACCTGGAGCGGGAGCGTCAGGTACTGGAGCGCGCGGTGGCCCAGGCCAAGGCCCGCGGCATTTCGGCCGAGAGTGCTCGCGGCTTGTTTCGCGTGCAGATCGAGTTGGCCAAGGCGATTCAGTCGCGAACACCCCAGGGAGTGCAGGGACTCGACCTCACTCGGGTGCGAAACGTGCTTTCAGCGCTGGGGGATCGCATTCTCGAATCCCTGGCCGGCCAGATCCCGCTTCCGGCCGATGGCCTGACCGCGGGCACACAGCGGCTGATTCCGTTGCACGTGCAGCTCGAGCCGCAAGAGTTCGAAATGCTTCGCAGCCAGCTGCTCGCGCTGCGCGCCGACTAGCGGGAATCTGCGAATTCCATTGCGATTTCGGGTTCTTCGGCGGACAATATGGATCGGACAGAAAGGGAGGAGACCCTATGGGACTCATAACCTCAATCCTCCAGAAACGGTCCCCGGTCGTGCATACCATGACCGAGGACCAGACCGTCGTAGAAGCGTGCACGCTGATGGCTCAGAAGCAAGTCGGCGCCGTCACCGTGATGGGGGATGGCCGGATCGTCGGCATCTTCAGTGAGCGCGACATCCTGCGGCGAGTCATCGGTGCGGCGAGGTCGCCGGAGAAGACGTTATTGCGCGAAGTGATGACGCCGGATCCGGTCACGGCCGCGGTCGACGAGGAGCGCCTGATTGCCATATCGAAGATGCAGGCAGTGGGTTGCCGGCATCTTCCGGTGGTCGTGGGCGAAACCGTGATCGACATGCTGTCGATGCGGGACCTGCTCTTCGTCGAGCTGGAGGAAAAGGAAGAAGAGGTCGAGTCGCTGCGGCGCTATATCGGCGGTAGTTACTGATCCAGACGACAGGTCAAGCTGGCGGCGAGTCGCTATGGTGGTGCCATGCGGGTCGCAATCGCGCAGCTGAACCTCACCATCGGAGATTTCGCCGGGAACCTGGCCGGGATCCGAGAAGCCCTGGAACGCACTCGCGCCGAGGGTGCCGAGGTCCTGGTTCTGCCCGAACTGGGCATTTCCGGCTATCCACCGATGGATCTTCTGGAGCGCCCGAGTTTTCTGCGCGACCACGAGCGCGCGCTCCGGCAGCTCGCAGATGAGGCTGGCGATCTCAAGCTACTGACCGGCGCGATCCTGCCGGCACCCCCGGGCCGCGCGCGCAAGATCTGCAATGCGGCGGTCGTGCTATCGGGTGGGCAGGTCGAGTTCCAGCAAGCCAAGACCCTTCTGCCGACCTACGACGTGTTCGACGAACAGCGCTACTTCGATCCCGCCAGTACGCGCGTGCCCTGGGAGTTCGGCGGTCGCCGCATCGGCGTGACCATCTGCGAAGACATCTGGAGCGGTGCATTCTGGGGCGATCGCCGCCCGTATCCGATCGATCCGGTCGAGCAACTCGTGGCGCAGGGCGCCGAGGCTATCTTTACGGTATCGGCTTCGCCCTGGGAGCAGCACAAGACCGAGTTGCGCGAGGCCATGGTGCGGGAAGCTGCGACCCGCTTCGGCGTGCCGTTCGTGTTCGTGAATCTGGTCGGTGGCAATGACGAACTGGTGTTCGATGGAACCAGTTTCGTGGTCGACGCAGAAGGCCGTGTCACCCAGCGCCTGAAGCGTTTCGACTCGGATTTCGCGATCGTCGAGCCCTTCGCGGAGGGACGCACTCCAGCCGCGCCGGTCGAAGAAGACATCGAACTGCTCGAACGCTCGCTCGTGCTGGGCATTCGCGACTACCTGCACAAGCTGGGCATGCGCTCGGCGGTGATCGGACTTTCGGGTGGTATCGACTCGGCGGTCACCGCGCATCTGGCGGCCAGGGCCCTCGGTCCAGAGAACGTGTTCGGCGTTCTCATGCCCGGTCCGTTCTCGTCGGAGCACAGCGTGAGCGACGCCGAAGCTCTGGCCGAGAACCTGGGTATCCAGCAGCGCATCGTGCGCATCGACTCCATCTACAAGGACTACCTGGAGCAGTTCGCGCATCTCTTCGGTCCCGAGGAAAGCTACGGGCTGACCCAGGAGAACATCCAGGCGCGCATCCGTGGCTCCCTGCTCATGGCGGTGAGCAATCACGAAGGTTGCATCGTGCTGGCCACGGGAAACAAGAGCGAGCTATCGGTGGGCTACACGACACTGTACGGTGATCTGGTCGGTGGGCTGGCCGTGATCGGCGATGTACTCAAGCGCGACGTGTATCGACTGGCTCGTCACGCCAATCGCGACGGCGAACGCATTCCCGTCAATACGATCGAAAAGCCGCCCTCGGCCGAACTCGCACCCGATCAGCAGGACACCGATT
>JAAELY010000310.1 GCA_024226335.1 bacterium | reverse complement strand
TCACGGCCCGTCAGGCGTCGAAGGGAATGGCGGACCAGGTGGACTTCGCGAACATCGACAAGGCTCCTGAAGAGCGCGAGCGCGGCATTACGATCGCGACGGCCCACGTGGAGTACGAGTCGGCGGAGCGTCACTACGCGCATGTGGACTGCCCGGGTCACGCGGACTACGTGAAGAACATGATCACGGGCGCGGCCCAGATGGACGGTGCGATTCTGGTGGTATCGGCTGCGGACGGTCCGATGCCGCAGACCCGAGAGCATGTGCTTCTGGCGAAGCAGGTCAATGTTCCTCACATCGTTGTTTTCATGAACAAGGTGGACCAGGTCGACGACGAGGAGCTTCTGGAGCTGGTGGAGTTGGAGGTTCGAGAGCTTCTTTCGAGCTATGACTTCGACGGCGACAATCTTCCTGTGATCCGCGGCAGCGCATTGAAGGCTGGCGAGAATCCTTCGGACGACGATGCGAACAAGTGCATCGATGAGCTGATGGAGTCATTGGACTCGACGATTCCGCAGCCTGAGCGAGCCTTGGACAAACCGTTTCTGATGCCGATCGAGGACGTATTTTCGATTTCGGGTCGCGGCACGGTAGTGACGGGTCGTGTGGAGCAGGGGATCGTAAACACGGGTGACGAGATCGAGATCGTGGGCATCCGCGAGACGACGAAGACGACGGTGACCGG
>JAAELY010000309.1 GCA_024226335.1 bacterium | reverse complement strand
TCCGTCTCGGGCAACGGACTCGAGGGACAGCACGCGAACGACTTCGATCCCGCCAACCTCCTTGTCCGAGATCTCCGTGAAGTCGAAAACTTACCACGCGGCAGGTTTTCGCCACATTCTTTCGATTATCTCGACCTGGATGTCCCGATCGGTCTTTTCTTGTCATGAACCGATCTTACGACAGAACTCCATCAGGCATAAGTTTGCGGCTCCATGTCGAACAAGACATCCAACCCACGCGCCCAATCAGGAGCACCGAACATGAAACTCTACGGAATCCCCATTTCTCCATTCGTTCGCAAAGTCCGTGTCGCCCTCGCGCTCAAAGGTCTCGAGTACGAGTCGGAAGGGACGTTTCCCGGCACGAGGACGCCCGAGTACCTGGCCATCAGCCCGCTGGGCAAGATCCCCGCCTTCGAAGACGGCGACCTCGTGACCCGCGACTCCACGGTGATCATCGAGTATCTGGAAGAGCAGTATCCTGAAAAACCGGTCCGGCCCACGAATGTCGCGGATCGAGCCAGGAGCCGTTGGCTCGAAGAATACGCCGGGTCCATGCTCTTCACGCCGCTTGCAGACAAGATCTTCATGGAGCGCTTGACCCGCCCGTTCCAGAACAAAGTGCTTGGAGACGAAGGCGTCGTAGAAGACAGCATCAAGAATCTGGTGCCGCCGGTATTCGACTACGTGGAATCTCAACTGCCCGCCGAGGGATTCATCTTCGGCGAGATGGGTGTCGCGGACATCGCCGTGA
>JAAELY010000308.1 GCA_024226335.1 bacterium | reverse complement strand
GACTACATGCTCCGCCACCGGGTCAAATCCGGCATCACCGGCTGGGCCCAGGTCCACGGCTGGCGCGGCAACACCTCGATCAAGAAGCGCATCCAGTACGACATCTACTACATCCAGAACTGGTCGCTGATGCCCGACCTCAAGATCCTCTGGATGACGCTCCGCAGCGGCATCTGGCACAACGCGTACTAACAGCCCGTGGCAAAAGTCGAGCCGCGCTGTGAGCGGACCGGCTGCGAGCGGATCTTTCCGCCAGCTCGGCATTGCCGGTCGCGTCGTCGAGCTCGTGGAGGTTTACCGGTGGGCCCGGCGATCCGCCTCAAACCGCCGAGGCCCCCGCCCTGAAAGGGCGCAAGCGTATAGCCCGGGGCCGCGCGAAGGAGCGCAGCGACGTAGCGCGAGCCCCGGGTTACCGGGCCCCTGAGACTCGCCCTGAAAGGGCGAAACTCCGGATGAGGATGGCGTCAATTTAGGTGTGTTCGTCATGATGGCGTTACCATTTCCAGGAGTTTATTGACCGTCCGGTAGTTTCGAGCCGTCGTCACGACACCCAGGCGCTTCTCCGCATTCGCGGCAAGCTTGGAACGGCCGACCCCATCCGGAGCATGGAGATAGAAGACGCGATCTATCAATCTATAGTTCTCGGTCGGCGATCTGGCGTCCTCGAGCGCCTTCAGGTCCGGGTCGGCCGGTGGCTCCAGGAGGAAAGAAAAATGGAGCGTTTTAGGGTCGGACACCGCCTGCGGAAAAGGATTGGAATCGATCGAGGCTAGCAGATCTTCGCGGCTGAGGAGCAGGACATGCGGTCGAAATCCGTGCTGCTTCTCGACCCGCCCGGCGATCTTCGCGGCGAGTGACGAAGCGCTCTTCGCTGTGGATTCGAAAACGACATTGCCGCTCTGGATGTACGTGCGTACGTTCTTGAGCCCCAGTGATGCGAGATCGATCTTGAGCTTCGCCATCGGCAGGATGTTCTTCCCGCCGACATTGATACCCCGAAAGAGTGCGATCCACGTCGTCATCGATGTTCTCCCGTGAAGTTCTATTCAGGAGGCAGGGCAGCCACGCAGATATATCTATAACCGCGAGGATGCCTTGTCCAAGTGTTATCCGGTGGCTCTCGAAGACCTCTTCCTTCGTCCCCTACTGCGCCTCCTTCTGTCCGCTCGACTCGTCCACCCTACGTTTCGAGTGTACGATCGAACCTTGGCCATTTCTTCGGCGTGCGCAGCTCTCTTCCACCCTTGAACGGTACGCCCGAGAAGAACAAGACCACCGAGTAGGCAAGCGCTCCAAACTGCAACCTGAAAAACATTCACAACGATACCGTAGGCTTGATCGACCCTCTCGGCTGCGTTGAGGACGGATTCATCTTCAGAGTTCGCCGACAGTTCTGACATGACCTCGTGCGCCCATCGAACACCAACCACAAAGAGTCCGATATTTGCTACAGATAGGACCAACGTCAAGCCGAGCACCAAAGACTGCCTGGTTGAGATCTTCATGAATTACCCCTCGGATCCGCCTCGCGACGCGTTGCGGCCTGCGTCGGTGGTCTTGTTCCGGCCCTGGATGGCTCTCGCGGCACGAGTATACCCTGAATCT
>JAAELY010000307.1 GCA_024226335.1 bacterium | reverse complement strand
TGGATCCCGTCGCAGGTGATGAGGAGCCCCTTGCCGCGTCGCAACAGGAGCGCTCCTTCGGGCTGATTGAGCCCTTCGAAGCGGAAGAGCTGCGCGTCTGGGAAGGGCAGGGGCATCGATTCATCCCACGTCAGCGTTGGCTTCGGCTCGGGATGTGCCTCCGATAGCCCCGGCGCCCAGAGTTCCGCGCTGTAGCGTTCCATGTAGTACGGATCGTCGACGCCGTGCATGGACCCGAGACGCAGGAGGCGCTTTACGCTTCCGAGTCCTTCGAGCTGCTTCTCCTCGCCGGGCGAGAGACGGATCGGATCGACCAGCGTGAGTTCGCCCTCGTGTCGGACGATGGCCATGTTGCGGGTGATCGTCATCAGAGCGTTCATCTTGATCTCGCCGCGAACCATGAAGACGTCGGGCTGGATCTCTTCGATCGGATCGTGGGGGTAGATCGGGGTGTCGCTCATCGGGTTCCTCCGTCGACGCGCCTCGCGTCCTCGATTCTCTTGTACCAGTCCGCCAGTGCCGGGCGCTGCGATACCAGCTCTGCGAAGTCAGGGGTCACATCTTCCTTGAAGCCAGTGCTGAAGACGCCGTAGATCGCGAAGTCTGCCGCGCTCGGCCGATCCGAGTAGAAGAAGGAGTCGCTTCCGAGCAGCTGCACCAGATCGTCGAGTCGCTCCCCCATCTCCGCGATCAGCACGTCGTAGGGCAGGCGTCCCAGCCCTTGCGCTTTGGGCTGGCCCCCGACCAGGCGTCGCAGGACTGGCTTTGCGAATGGCCGGATCACAGCAGGCACGAATCGGGAGTTCTGGGCAATCGTACGGGCCTCGTTGACGGGGCACCAGCGGAGCGCCTGGTTGTACCAGTAGAACGACTCATCGCTCCAGTCTTCGAGCATGCGCTGCTGCGCCGCGACCTTCGGGTCCTCAGAGAACAGTGCTGGACTGGGCTGCACCAGATCGAAGCGGCGAAGGATCAGTGTCGAGTCGTAGGTCGTTTCCCCATCGAATCGGACGATCGGGACCTTTCCGGTTTGCGGGCTCAATTTCCCCAGCTCCCGGATGCTCACCTGCTCAGTGTGCGTGTAGAGGAACCCCTTGTAGTCCGCCGCTGCGAGGAGCTTGACGACGAACGGGGACACCGACGGTCCGATGATCTCGATCATGTGCAGGTGTCTCCTGGCGAGAGTCGCGGGAGGCGACGATTGACTACTGAGGATTGACTCAGTTATAGTAGTCGTATACTGAGTAGATCGTCAATAGAGGATTCGATGCCTGCCCGAGCTTCCGCGCGACGTCCTCGCGCCGCCCGTTTGTCGCCCGAAGAGCGACGTGCGTCCCTTGTGGAGGCAGGAGTTCACGTGGTGGCACGCCGTGGCCTCTCGGGAGCGCGCCCGGTCGATGTGGCGGAGGAGGCCGGTGTGTCCGAGGCCACGATCTACGCCTATTTCCCCAATCGGGATGTTCTCGTCGACGCCGTACTCGCCGAAGTCGGGCGCCACTTCCTTGCCACTACGAAGGCCGCGTTCGAGAGCGAGGAATCGCTTCCCGTGCGCTATTCGGCCGTATTCGACGCCATCGCGGACTCTGCTGAGCGCGACCCGGACCATGCCCGAGTCTGGTTCGACTGGGCCTCGGCCATGCGAGGCGAGCTGGGGCCGCGCTTCCTCGAGGCGCAGTCAGGCTTGACCGAGATCATGGCGTCTGCGGTGCGGTCTACGCCGAAGGGCGAGCGCGCGGGCCTCGAGTTGCATCCTGACGACGCTGCTCATCTGGTGCTGGGCGCGGGTGAGATGATGGTCCGACTGCAGCTCGCCGGGCGTCCGCGACGGGAGATCAGGCGCTTCGTCCGATCGACACTCGGGATGCTGTTTCCCGATCGATGAGAGCCCGACCGGGTTGGTCAACCCGGAGCACTGTGCGGCAGGAGGCGAAAGTCCCTGAGGCACTCTTGAGGCACCTGTTTCGGCTGTAAGTACCTGATTTCGTTAGAGTGCACACGTTTTCGATTCCCGCCGCCTCCACCATTCCCTTAATGAAATCAGATGTTTGCGTGTCTGTTTTTCCGCTTGAGGCACTTGGGTGGCC
>JAAELY010000306.1 GCA_024226335.1 bacterium | reverse complement strand
GGGCCAGGTGGCCCAAGGTTGAGGGGCAACGTTCGGCCAGGTGTCCAACGAATGGTTGGGGCGCTTGCCGCCTGTCGCCTTTGCGAGGCATCTGTGTCATTGGAGGTGTGTGCCGCCTGACGCCTCTGCGGGGCATCTTGTCGCCTTTGCGGTGCCTGACGCCTCTGCGGGGCATCTTGTCAAATTACGACTGTGGCGCCTGGCGTCTTCGCGCCATTCAAGCAATGCACGATTTGGCGTCACGCCTTGAAGTGCTGGTGGGGCAGTGCATGGTGTTTGGTCTGTCGTTTTGGGTGTGGGGTGCGTCATTGATGAATTGCGTGCGTAAACTCCTGTTAATTAGGTCGAGGAAGGCTCCTTTGCGCCAGCGGGGGGTGTGATGGCGGGTGGTCATGTCCTCACCGCCATCGCTTGAGGCAGCTCTGGCGACCGCTGTTGGTGCTGATGACGGTGAATCGCTGAAGCAACGGAGTGCGGACCTGCGAGAGCTCGCGGAGGACATCGCGAGATCGAAGTCTTTTGTCGGTCTGGCAGCGTTCTTCCTCTACGCATTGCTTCGTCGCCGCCGAGTGGATGTTCTCCTAGCGGGCAGTCGCGTCGACATTGTGGAGGACTTTGCGCCATGGGCGGTACCGTTTTGCCTGCGCGAGACGAATGTGCCGACGGCGATGGCGACTGTGGTGCGTATGGCTGCGAACGGTAGGCGAGTGCTCTTCAGCGCGGCAGGCTTAGCAGCCATGGGGCGCACCAACCACTACGTCTGCACTGGCCCCGCGCCAACGTTGCACGCGGACCCTGCGCCTGCGGGGTGGGACGACGGCCACGAACTTTGCGACGGGAGTTTGTGCGGTGGTCTCGGTCAGCTGTGCATGACCAAGTTGGGTGCACCGTGCCGAGAGTTTGGCCTTGTCCCGTTGCCGACGGATGCGACTGGAGACTGCGCAATGGATTGCATGGTCCGCTGGGACGGCGGTGCACGCAATCTCGTGTCCTGGAAGGCTATGCGCATCGAGTTGGCTGAGTTTCTGCTCGCGAACCGCGGAAGCAAGCGTCTTCACATCGCTCTGACGCTGTCTGGGGAGATCTTCACGGCTGCCCTGTCGCCGTCTCCGCTGCTAGCGGTCGGGAGTGGTTCTTCAAGCTCTTCGGGGCCGCCGCCGCCGCCTGCTGTTCCGCAGCCACCGCCTTCGTTGCCGCCGCCTCCGTTCCCGCCGCCAGACCCTGCGCCTGCGGGGTGTGGGGATGAGGCGGGCGAAGCGGACCTTGAGCGAGACCTCATGTTGGAGGCCGTCGCCTGGCAGTCGGGCATCCGCAGGCCCAGTCGCCTGGAGCTCGGGGTTCTGCTTGAGGCGTTGACGTTCGAGGAACGACAGGCGACGCTGCGACGTCATCAGGCCGCCAGAGAGAACCCACGCTCAGCGGACCCTGTGCCTGCGGGGTCGAAGGGCTCGAAGCGACCGCGCGGGCGGTACAGCTCCGTGCATGCCGCAACTCGGGAGCAGGACGTGCGAGAAATACATGAGTGGTTGAAGGCGGAGGGCCTCTGCCACATTCCTGGTCGTCGTCTGCCCCATGGAACGCTCGTTCGTTTCCTGAAGAAGCGTCGGCTGCCGCAGACGAGAGAGGCGACGCGGTATTGGAGCAGGTGCGCTCGGCAAAAGCTGCAGTCTTGGAGCGGCAACGTCGGCAGAGGCAGGCGGGTCTGGGGCAACAAAACGCGAGGAGATCGTTTTCGGAGATTGGGCTTGCAGGGGGCGCCGTTTAAGGCACTGCAGCTGCGGCAGTCCCTATTTCGGTGGTTCTGCGACATCAGGACGGTCGTCCAAGGATGACCTTGCTGCTGCTGTTTGCCCTGCTTCTTTCCCCCGTTGTTGTCTTGCACAGGAATGCCATGTTCTCGTTGTCTCGTTTTTGTTGGAACGGTTGTTCGCTGGTGCTCCCTCCCGTAGCTCGTACTTCACTAGTCAGGACGACTGCCGCTTGCGTGCCTCCGCGTGAAGGCCCTGCAGCTCAGGCAGACTTATGTTCTGAACGCCATGCGGCTCGGACTGCGGCCTGACGTGCCTGTGATTAGCGGGACCTGGCTGTGGCGTTGGCGCAAGCAGTACAGTGTATCACTCCGAATGCCCAACCGCCGCTGGAAGGTGAGCCGCAGGGTCTTTGATCAGCGCCTGCGGATCATGTGGAGCAACATGATTCGCGTCCGCACGCTGTGCTGGCTCTGTTTCCACTACGATCCTGTCGTGCACGGCTTCGACCAGAAGCCTCTGCATTTCAATGAGGCTGGAAGCCAGTTGCGCAAGACGCTGGCCGTCCAAGGGTCCAAGGAGGTACCGCTCAAAGAAAACACTGCCGCCACACGAAAGAGGTGGACAGCGAACACAGTGGTCACCTCGGACCCTGCCGTTGCCGAGCACTTGCCGCCCGTCGAACTTATGTTCAAGGGTGGCGACCGCGTGCGTCGGAGCCTATTGTCCGTCGTGCCGCTTGGGGCCGCGTGGTTGCACGTCACGACTGGCGAGAAGGCATCCTACAGGCTTCCAGACGTGTTGGAGTTTCTCCGGAAAATCTTGCCTATTCACCCTGCGCCTGCGGGGGGCAACGTGGCACGGTGGTCGATCATGATGTGCGACGCGTACTCCGCCCACCTCGACCCTGCGGTTGCGGACGTCTGCTGGGACAGGGGCAGCGTGCTAGTCTACCACGGTGGTGGGACCACGGGCGCGACGCAAGTCAACGATACGCATTTGCATCAGCCGCTCTCTACCGTCTATCAGGATCTGGAGCAGCGGATTGCGATGGAACAACTCTCCGTTGCGCCCCACGCCTGCCCGAAACGTGACAGGGATGACTGCGTCGTCGATTTCGCCGCTGTGTGGCAGCAGCGTCACATCCATCACACGGCCGTCCGCGGGCACAAGCACAACTTTTTGACGAACGCACTAGACGGGTCAGAGGACCACCTCGCGTCCACCAGTCTCACCTCGATCTGGAATGCAGTCGGCATGCCGGTCCTTCGCGACAGGCTCATCGAGTCTGTTTGCTCCGACTTCGAATCGGGGCGGCTATCCTGGACGAAAGAGGGCGTGGCGAGCATCGTCGAGCCGTTCCCGAAGTCGGGGCAGCTGGACGAGCTTTTCGAAGGCATGAGTGATGAAGGGGATGCGGCCAACAACGACGGTGCGGCCAGTGACGACGGTGAAGTCCCAAGCTCTCCGCTGTCCAGCGGTGACGAGCAGGGTGCTGTGGTCCCTGCGCCCGCGGGGAGTGTCCCTGCGCCCGCGGGGAGTGGGCAGCTCGTGTGTCTGGACGAAGTCGCAGGTGAGGAGGCCCAGCGTCATGCCCACCAGTTGGCGCTCCTGGATCGCATGATCGAGCAAGCCGTTGATTGCGAGGACCCACAGGTCCACCTGACGCTTCAGCGGGCACGCGCGCACGCAGCCCGAACTGCCCACGGCAGTCGGCAGGCCAATCCCTTGATCGCCCAGGCCGTCAGGAAAGAGGAGGATGCGCACAGGGAGGACCTGCGCTGTCGCCGTGCGGAGGCGGAGGCGTCCAAGGAGGCAAAGCAGCGCGTCGCGGACAAGAAGAAGGCGTTGCAGGCCGCAAGCGAAGAACTCATGGCCACCTTCAAGGGTCTCAAAGACCGTGAGCGAGAGTTTGCTCAGAAACAGGCTCGGGAGGGTGAGCTCCGCGCTCGCGCCGCGGCGTTGGCTGACGCACCGAAGGGCTTCGATCCTGAGATGTTGGGCCAGGGTCGCCTGCAGGGTGGCACTCTCGCGCACAGGGCGGCCCGTTTCGACCTTCTCCGACGGGTGCGGGCGGCAGCCTTGCCGTTGCCTGCTGTTATGTCGAACGACTGGGAGAGATTCCTCCAGATGTTCGACAGAGCAGCGAGCGCGCACTTTGACAAAGCCTGGGGGGCGACGCTGCTGCGAGACGTGCAGCAGGTTCTTGCCGATCTCCGCGGGGGCAGAGCGGATGCATTCGAGCGCTACGTTCGGCTCATGTCCCGCCGCTGGGTGGCC
>JAAELY010000305.1 GCA_024226335.1 bacterium | reverse complement strand
CCCACTCGGAGTCGTACTGACCCCCGTGCTCGAAGACCATCCGAACCGCTCGCTCACGAACCTCTTGCGAAAACCTGCTCTTGCGTCCCATGACCCCATCCTCTCAAGGAATAAGGTCTCCGGGAAACCCGGGGCGATTCACACAACTGCTAACGTCAGAGACCTGAGGGAGGATCGGTCATGAGACACTTCGCCACACTGCAATTCGCAACGATCTTGACCTTGGCAGTGGTCCAGTTCGCGGCTCTTGAAGCTCAAGCCGAGGAAGGTCTCCTCCACGCCTGCGCTTGGCCGAGTTGGGGACTATTGAGGCTCGTTGATGACCCGTCTGAATGCAGGCCCAATGAACGAGCGGTCTCGTGGAACATTTCGGGCACTCCAGGAGAGCCAGGAACTCCGGGCACACCGGGAGCGCAGGGGCAAACAGGAGCACAGGGGCCTCAGGGCCTAACAGGTCCGCAGGGGGTGACGGGAACACAGGGCAATCCCGGACTGCCAGGACCGATCGGCAACCCCGGTACACAGGGGAATCCGGGGCCTCCGGGTGATGCAGGAGCACGAGGGCCGAGGGGTGATCCGGGGCTGCAGGGGGAGCCAGGACCGCCAGGTGTTGCAGAAGGGCAGTTCCAGTTCGTTGGATTCAGCACGACCACATATCAGGGTGGGGACGGAGTGCTTTCTTTCACCGCAGGGTGCCAAGAGATGTTTCCTTCAAGTCGCATCTGCACGAGCCCTGAGGTCATAAGCACAGTCCAGGTTCCAATTCTTCCGGATGCCGCCGCGTGGGTTCTACCTTCATTCATCGCGTCAGGCAGTGGCACCGCCGACGCCTCGGGACGAGAGATACGACCCCACCAAGGCAGTTGCGTGGGTTGGGTGTCCAGTTCCAGTTCGGACAACGGGCTGATCGTGTTCCCGCGCGGCAGCTTCGGCATTGGTGGCTGTAACGAGCCACGTCCCGTCGCCTGCTGCGCGGTAACTCCGTAGGTCTTGATGGTTTGCAGGAGGGGAACGGTGAGTGAACGTAAGAGCGGACTCTACATAGCCTATCCGAAAACCAACCGGCTTCGTCCGACATGGCACAACCAGAAGACGCTGGTGAACCACCAGCACACAAAGGTAGGCCAGACGGCCAACTTCGATAGCACGCGGAATCGCTACCGGCAGGTTGGGCACGATGTCGTTGTGAAGGTGCTTGTCTACTGCGCGGCCGAACATGCGAAGGCGGCGGAGTACTCCCTGCTGGAAGAGATGCACTCGAAGTTCGAGCTTGTGCCCTGTCCAGACGGGCGAGTTCGGACGAAGGAGTGGTTTGCGACCGGTGACTACGATCGTGTGGCTCTGGCGATGGAGCTGATCGAGGTGTTCAAACGCATCGAGCGGATCGAGGACGAGGACAACAACGACGATGACAATGCGGCGGCTGAACAAGGGGAGTCGGCCACGCGGGCTACTATTGGGCGACTGGAGGAGACACCTATGAGATACCGCCTGGGCAGAACGCCGAAACTTACGGCTCCACGAAACGAGAAGACGTGGCGGAGAATCGAGGAGAAGCTCACGGCTACTCGAGAGGCGGAGTTCGACGAGTTGGTTCGATGGTGCACGGGCCACGACCACCCACGGGGAGGGAAAGGCTTCGTGAAGTACTGCATAGAGAAAGGATGGCTCACCGAGATAGCTGAGTGAAAGGATCGAGAAGCGGCTGGCGCAGAGGTGGGGCAACGTGTTTGGTCAGCCCTGATCCAGACCACCCCGTAAGAGCTGGAGCAATTCCCCGCCACCTCCCGTGATTTGAGGGGCCGTGTAGGTCCGTGGGTCCGTCACGCGTGCCGCCGTGTGCCGCTGATTGCAGTCCCCTGCAAGCCCGCAGACTCAACTACGCGTTACTTGTCAGGCTTCTTGCGGCTTCCCAAGCTTGGGGTCGCGGGTTCGAGCCCCGTTTCCCGCTCCAGGAATTCGCAGTGCCGTCGGCTTGCGTGAAACTGCAGATCCAGCCGGGCATCCTGTCCCTGGAGAAGAGCGGCACCTCGAGACGGCCTAGCCGTTTCGGCTCCGGCGCCGCGCGGCGATTTCGAGCTTGATCGTCTTCCAGATCAGACGCGGTAAACCCAGCGGGTACTTGCGCAGCTTGCGCAGCATCAAGCGCGCCATATGCGGATGGCTATTGTAATTGCCCTCGCGTTGACCGTGTCCCATGTGGGTTCCGAGTGCGGGGACATCGACCACGTCGAGCGTTAGTTGTAGTGTGAACATCTCGCTCTTGGGTGGAAAGCAGACGGCGTCATTGCAGGCCTGATAGCGAATACCGACCTCGATCTCGGCGGTGTTCGCATCCAGCGGACGTGTTTCGCTGGCGAGTTCTCCTACGGCGTAGAAGGGCACGACGATGTCGATGGTGCCGCTCCACGCGGGTAGTTCCATGTCCATGCTTTCCAGCCGCAGAGTTTCCGTCGCTGGAAAGACGGGATCTTCGACCACCAGGCCGGGCGGGCCGGAAACCGCAACACTTGCCGGGATCATTCCCTCGGGCACCGGTTCGCCGTAGATGTGGATGCCGTCTGCGAGTTCGAAGTGCACTACGACTTGTCGCAGAATCCCCTGGCGGATCGTCCCCTTGCCACCGTGGACGGAGACCGAGATCTGCACTTCTTCGTCTCCGCCGCTCACGCTCGGTGCATCGTCGGACGGCACGAGTCGTCCGAGGACTGCGTCGATCAGCATCTCCGGACTGTCGCGTTTCTTGTAGGAACCGTGGAAGAACTTCGCGACCACGATTCCGGCTTCGTCCGTCACGTAGACGCCCGGGTAGGGGATGCCTTCGAGGAAGGCATCCTCGCGCCCGACCTGGTCGTTCAAGATGCCGAAGCGGCGGATGACTTCGGAGTCGATGTCCGATAGCAGCCGATAGGGAATCTTCTGCTTCTCGCTGAACTCCCTCAGAACCTTCTGGTCATCGTAGGAGATCGCGTAGAGTTCGATTCCCGCGTCCCGAAACTTCTCGTAGGCGTCGCGCAGCTCGCCGAGCTGCGTCCAGCAGGGCGGTCACCAGACCGCCGATCGAAAAAAGACTACGACCGACTTCGCTCCGGCGCGGCTTTCATGATAGTCGACGAGCCGCCCGTGGGCGTCTGGGAGTTTGAAGTCCGGCAGCCGCTTTCCGATCTCGGGACCGGTCGGGTGTTCATCGGGAAGGCCGATCCGTCCGGGATGCCCGAGCGGCGCCGGTGCATCAAAGCCGAGGTGGTCGCGCTCTATCGACATGGCCGCTCCAGCTGTTTCGCAGAGCAAATATTATGACACACAGAGTGTCGGTTTGGGTGTCGTTTTGCGGACTCCGAGCGTTCGAGAGGTAAGCCCAGGGGACCTGCTTAGCGGGTGTGGACCGAACTCGACTCAACAGCGAAGGGCCTTTCGTTCGAAGTGCGCGTGACATCGAGGTCTATCCTCGTCAATCGACGCGACCGTCTGACCCACCCGGGAGTGCTCGAGTAGTGAGGAAACCCGTCCGATATGTCCTTCGGATGGGTATAATGCCCCAGAGTCTCGCCGCCATGATTTGAAGCTGGGAGTTCTTGGGATGAACTGCGCCTCTGCTCTTTCCTGCAAAAACTTGCTGCGTATTAGCTCACTGATCGTCGTGTGTTCGATCCTGTTCGTTCCGGACCAAAGTGTTGCAGGGGACGGCTACGACGCTCTCGAGTTGAGGTGGTACGGACACCATCTCCACCCCGGAAATGGGCGCCAATGGGAGAGGCAGGCGAATGACGCAACGGCCGATCCGAATGACCCGTCATTCGTCAAGTGCGTGCACTCGTGCAGGCATCCCGATCTGGTCTATCAAGACTGTCTGGACAACGGGCTCGACGGCTGTTTTCTCACTCATCACAGCACGGGGATCAACCAATCTCTGTCGCGCCAGTGGGTTACCGCATCTACCGTCGATCATACCGATCCGTGCGGGGGAGTGATCCCACGCGACCCCAACGGCTGGGAACTCTCTGACGGGACGCATACGCTCGACGAATGGACTTGGCAGATTGATGTTGCGGAGCAGTTCATGGTTGCGAACCCCGGGTTCTTCGCGGGAGTTAGCGTTGAATGGACCGTGCCGGGCGGCGAGCCAGCCAACTATCAGGGCGGACACAAGGTCCTAGCGTGTGATAAGCCGATCCGCCCCTATTGTGCGACCAATGGTGGCGGGGGAACGACGGAATATTTTCAGAATGTCTGTTCCGGTGAGGGCGAACTGTATGACGTCGCCAAGGGAACGGTCACCCTTTACGATCCCAACGAAGCTCCTCAACACTGCACGATCACGACTGCGCACCCATGTGGTGATGGTGGCGGGGCGCGAACCTACTTTGGTCCTTACGATGCAAGCAGCGCTCCGGGTGGACTGGACTACAGCGTCGTGAAGGGATACGCGGCGCTCGTTGATTCATCTTTGAACAACGGGTGTGTATTCCCCGAAGACGAAGTCTTGAGGACAGGTGAATGGGACGCGCTCGCATTATTCAGCCTGTTCAATAAGGGTTTTTGGCTCCACACACAGGCGGATGAGGACTTTCATCACATCAGGAACACCGGATCGTCGGATCCGCTTGCATGTACCCGAAATGAGTGGAAGATCGCGGGGCTCCAAAGGCGAACAGGATGCTGGGTTTCGGCAAATACGGGTCCCGAGATCGTGACCGCTCACGAGAACTACCTCTGCTACTATTCCAAGGACACCGTGAGTCTCAAGGTTTCTGCATACGACGAGAATCCGAACTCAAATCCTGCAGCCGTTCCGCTCGCCATCATGGGCGGGGAGACGACGATCGCGGATCCCGGTAGTGTCTGGCTTTCAGTCGCCGTAGCGGTCGAGGCCGGTGCAGTTGGCAGCCCCTTTCCTGCGCGGCTCGATGTGCGGCACAATGAGGCCTTGGTTGCGAGTTGTCTGCTCGGTAGTTCGGATCCTGATTGCACTTGTGACGGGACGAGTTGTAATCTGGTTCGCGAGTTCACCGATGCAGACATGAGTGCGATCGGAGGCCTCACCGGCTGGTATTCTGTTCACGTCTACAACACGATCGTCGATGAAGCGGGTGCCGACCATCCGCCGAATGCGGCACAAGAAGCAATTGCTTCGGGCTTGCGCATAAACTGGGCCAGCTTCCCGTTGGTTCCTCAGGTCCCGCTTTTTCCGCACTCCCATTGACCCCTGAGGTCTTGTGGGTTGCCAGTTGATGTTCGGGGACCACCCTGCGAATCGGGAAAACCCCGACAAGGCCCGCAGCAACAGCGACACGCCAGGTTCGCGGCCTAGGCGCGTTCGTACGTCCCCATCAGGCGATTCATTCCGATCACATCTGACTCGATCGATTCGAGTAGTTGGTGCATCGTGAGACCTGCTTCGAGATCCGGCTCGCGTCCCAGAGCGAGTACCCAGAAGAAGTAGCGGTGTGTCCCGTGGCCGTTCGGCGGCATCGGGCCACCATAACCTGGCTTGCCGAAGTCCGTCGGTCCGGTCGCGTGGTCGGACACCCCTTCGGGCAGGCCCGTGGCCGATCCCGGGATGTTGTAGAGCACCCAGTGGACGAATCCATATCCCCCGGACGAGACGACGGGTGCGTCGGGATCGTGGCAGATTACCGCCCACGAACGCGTGCCGTCGGGAATGGCGCTCCACTCGAGTGACGGGGAGACGTCTTCTGCCTCGCCCGTGTACTTCGCGGGAATGGCCCCGGATTCCTCAAAAGCCGAACTCGATACAGATAGATCCGATAGTGCGAATTTCATGGGCTGTTCCTCTTCGTGGATTGTCGCCTGGCGGGAGCCTGCGATGAATTGGCTCCGAACACAACTCGCTCAGTGCTGCGATTGCCCTGGATTCCAGCGTTCGATGAACTCTTTGTACTGGCCGCGAGTCTCGGCCACCTGCTCGCGCAGCTTGCGCAGGGTGTTCAGCGGGTTGTCGCGCGCGGTGAGCGCGGTCATCCAGTCCGGAATTCCTCCGCCCGGATCAGCGTCGACCTGGTATTCGACGCGCGTGCCGCCGGATTCAAGCGCTTTCAAATCGTAGTGGCCCCGAAGTCGGGGCATGCGCACGACTCCCTTGATCTCTGGGACGGAGGCCCTTGTCGTGCGTCGAAACTCGACGCGAATATGGTTCGGAGCCACGATGCGGATCTCGTTTTCCGTGACCGAATCCCGATCGGCAACAGGCCACTGGATATCCAGTCGGGTGTAGAGCACGCTGAGCAGGGGCGAGTTGCGTTGCACCTCGCGCGCTTCGCTCACCTGATACATCCAGAGCGGATGGTTCGTCACGTCATTGACCACCGCGAACGCTTCGAATATGTCGGCGGGAATCTCGACCACACCGCGGAATTCCTGCAGTTTGCGGCCCTTCGTCGGGCGCTGGCTCACGACGATTCCGTCCTCCTGCGCAAGTACCTGCCAGCCAGAAGAAGCTGAAGGTTCAGCCCAGGCGAGCGTCGGCGCCAGTAGCAGAACTGCCGTGAAGATCTGCGGAATCCGGATCATGTAGAGAAGCTAGCGAACGGGCAACGACTCGCTCCCGGCGCAATCGCGTATGATGGCTTCGAAGATGATCGTCACGACAGAATACGGAAACTCCGAAGGCAGGAAAAGCGCTTCCGACCGCCGACGCGACCCGATTGCCTGGACGCGTGCTCAAGACCCCTGCGCGATCCGGCGCGAGGTGTTGAAGCTCTTGTTCTAGGAGCTTGAAGACCCGGTTGATTGCATTCATCCCAGAATTTCCCGGAGTACGACATGGCAGAAAAGTTCGAGAATCAGGGTGGCTCTTCCAACATGGACCCACCGGCACTGTTGCGCTGGGCCACCTCGCGGTTTGCGCGTCGTATGATCTCCCCGGATGCCCGGAAGAGACGGCGCGTCCGCGCTGAGCGCGCGCGGATCAATGCGGGGGCTCCCCATCGCGTGGAGTACTTTCACCAGGTCGAAGACGGTTACAGCCATCTCGCCGTGCAGTTGCTGCAGCCTCTACTAGAGCACTATGACGTCGAGTTGAGTTGCCACCTGGTCGGCGCGGTTCGCGACCAGAATCTTCCGGAGCCCGATTTGCTCCTGGCACTGTCCCGATACGACGCGGCCCAGATCGCGCCGCACTACGGTTTGCGTTTTCCCGATGGAGTCGGTGCGCCCGAGGACGGCTCGCTGGAAACCGCCAGGCGAATCCTGGCGATGGTGGATTCCTCTCGCTTCCCCGAGGTGGCCGTGAGCGTCGGCGAGGCGCTGTGGGATGGCGACGCAGACGCACTGAATGCGCTGGCGGAACGGCTGGGCTCGGTCGACTCCTCTACGGCCCAGGTGCGGATCGAGAGCGGCAATCAGCGCCGCACAGAGCTGAAACACTACTCCGGGGCGATGTTCTACTACGCCGGAGAGTGGTACTGGGGCGCGGATCGCTTCTACCACCTGGAAAACCGCTTGATCGAGGTCGGTGCGCGCAAGGGAACCGACCGCGAACTGATCTGTCCGCGACCGGCCATCGAGTCGGGCCCTCTGAAAGACGATGGTTCGCTCACTTTCGAGATCTATCCATCACTCCGCAGTCCCTACACTTCGGTGATCTTCGATGCGGCGGTACAACTGGCGAAAGATGCGGGCGTCAAGATGGTGATGCGTCCCGTATTGCCGATGGTCATGCGAGGAGTCCCTGCGACCCGGATGAAGGGCACGTACATCTTTTCCGATAGTGGACGTGAAGCAGTTGCGCTGGGACTGGACTGGGGAAACTTCTCTGACCCGATTGGCGACCCGGTGCGCAACGCCTATTCGCTCTATCCGTGGGCTTGCAAGCAGGGCAGGGGAACGGAGTTGCTCAGCAGTTTCATGCGAGCGGCCTTTTTCGATGGCGTGAACACGAACAACGAACGCGGCATGCGCATCGTCGTCGAGAACGCGGGTCTGGTCTGGGACGAAGCGAAGGCGATCATGGGCAATACCGATTGGGAAGAAGAAATCGAAGCCAATCGCCTGGCCATGTACGAGTTCGGTTCCTGGGGTGTGCCGAGTTTTCGCCTGCTTGATGGCGACGGCAAACAGGTTCTGGCGCTCTGGGGTCAGGATCGGCTCTGGTTGTTCGCAAGGGAGATCCAGCGCCTGCTGCAGATGCGACGCCCCGCCAGGGAATCTCTGCACAGGGAGGAATCGAGCGAGAAGCGGGAGTCGCCGCCTGAGCAAGAAGCGTGATCCGATCGCAGATCCGTAGATCTGCAGAGGGTCGCGCGACGCAGCGCAGGCGGATGCATCGCGCTTCTCAGTCGCGGCACGGCTGCGCACGGGATCTCCAGTCGAGTCCTTCTTGCCGCACCTGTCCTCAGTCGACGCGGGCCTGCATGCCGTAGCAGT
>JAAELY010000304.1 GCA_024226335.1 bacterium | reverse complement strand
TCCGTTGGGCAGAGGACCTCAAGAGCCCGCAACGCCACTAGTGCTCATGGCGCTGTCCAGCTTCAAGCTCGAGCCTCGACATCCCACTCGCCTCGATGGGCAGTTCGTCGCGAACCGCCGCCCGGATCGGGACAGTATTCGCCAAGTTTTGGGCTATTTGACATCACACTACTTATCGGACATTCCAGAAACCCCGTTGAATTCCCTACCCTCGATCCAAAAGATCGTCATGGCGGGTGCATTCAAGGAGAGCGAGGCACATGCCCTGGGGACGGTCGCAATGGCAGACGATCCCGCAATCGGCGTGGCCGATCGGCACCTCATTCATCACGAAGTCCGCAACCTGCTCGTGCTCGGCGGGAGTGCTTTCCCAAGCTCGTCCCCCGCCAACCCAACCCTTACAATCTCGGCGCTCTCTCTGTGGGCAGCCGATCACCTCTTGAGATGATCTCGAGTCTCGACGCCGTCAGGCGGTCCGCCATAGTCCACCAACGTGTACCACCAACCTGGCGAGGAGAAAGCCAACTCAAATGACCCATCACCTGGCCTCCAGACAACGCAGAAAGTTCATTCGCCGCCTAGGCTGCGGGGTCGCTGGTGCGGCGGGTTTCGTCGGGCTTCTCGAGCTCGCGGGCTGCAGTGGCGAGGAATCCTCCCCGAACAGGACTCGAACCTCCCCATCTCAACTGCCGAGTTCCAAGCTGGCCGCCAGCCTGGCTGAGCATTTTCACTATCTCGATTTCGAGGAGGGGGTACTGGAAGCCTTCGCACGAGATTTTGAATCCCACTACGGAAAGTGGCGGTCAGATCGCTCTCCAAAGCCCTTCACGCGTTTCCTGGCCTCGACCGATTTCTTTCAAAACGGTGCCGACGAGAGTCGGAAGCTGGCCTACGTACGACTCTACGATCCCTACCTGTCGCTCTGCTACAACCCCTTTTCCGCCTAGTCGCCGGCGTTGGTGCATGGGACCGAGACACGGCAACAGCTCCAGCATTTCGGTGATGGCGCGTAGGTCAAACAGTGCGACCAGCAGTGCCTGGTCGCACTGAACCTCCTACCCACGGGGACTCGCGGTGGGGGGCGTGAGTCAAGTGGATTTCACCAAGTCCGGCCGTGAGAATTACGTGATCTTTGTCCACTAGCGTTAGAATGGATGAGAGGAGATGAGGAGGGACTCGCAGGGCCGGGCCCGTGCCCCCCCCGTCTGCTTCGAGGGTGCCACCCGTGGGTGGGGGCCTCGACACTAGAGATGCGACAGTCGGCGGCTCGCCTGCGTCGTTTGCCGCGCGACCAGGAGGCCTGCCCATGACCCGCCGCGTTCTCGTCGTCGAAGACGACGTCGACCTCTCGCGCCTCGTTCGCCTGCAACTCGAAGATCTGGGCTGCGCCGTCGATTGCGTGGTCGACGGCGACACTGGCCTCGCGACGGCGCGGGCGCACGTCTACGACCTCGTGATTCTCGACCTGGGTCTCCCGGGCCTGGGCGGTATCGACCTGTGTCGGGCACTCCGGGAGGAGCCCCGCTATACGCCGATCTTGATGCTCACCGCCAAGTCGACCGAGTTCGACCGCGTGTACGGCCTGGAGGCCGGAGCGGACGATTATCTGACGAAGCCCTTCAGCGTGCTCGAGCTCGTCGCACGGGTGAAGGCGGCGTTCCGGAGAGCCGATGGACTGCGCAGCTTGGCGCCGCTTGCGCCTGACCAGGTGGCCGACGATCCGTATAGCCGGCCGCTCCGCCGCGGGGGACTCGAGCTCGATGCATCGCGCCGAGCTGTGACGCTCGATCTCGCGCCCGTCGAGCTGACCGCCAAGGAGTTCGACCTGCTCCACTACTTCGCAGCTCATCCGGGGCGTGTGTTCAGCCGCGTCCAGCTCCTGGATCAGGTCTGGGGCTACGGTCACGACGGTTATGAGCACACGGTCAACTCCCACATCAACCGACTGCGCTCGAAGATCGAGCGCGACCCGCGACACCCTGAATTCATCCTCACGGTCTGGGGTGTCGGGTACAAGTTCAACGACATGCCGCCCGGCAGCGCCGCCTCCGCCGCGGTGAGGGAGGTGTCGTGAGGACCCTCTACGGGCGGCTCCTCGGCACCTTGTTGGTGATCCTGGTCGTCGTCGGTGGGCTGGTTTCCTGGGCGAGCGTCCGCAACGCGCAGCAGTACCGCATGGAGGTGACACAGAAGCTCCACCTGGGGCTGGCCGAGAGCCTCGTTGCCGAGAGTCTGCTCATGAGCGGCGGGATGATCTATGCCGAGGCCGTGGAGGACGTCTTCCATACCCTGATGGTCATCAATCCTGCGATCGAGGTGTACCTCGTCGACGCAGAAGGCACGTTACTGCGCTATTCGGCACCCGAAGGCAAGGTGAAGCTCGATCGGCTGCCGTTGGACCCGATCCAACGCTTTCTCGCAGCGCAGCGCGTGTCGTCGCGAAGTCTCCCCATCCTGGGGCCCGATCCACGAAATCCCGAGCACGAGAAGGTCTTTTCGGTGGCGCCCATCGTCGAGCACGGCTCCATCCAGGGGTACCTGTACGTGATCCTCGAGAGCGAAGAGTACGCAGCCGCTGCAGAGAGCCTGTGGAGCAGCAGTGCGCTGCGGCTCGGCGCAACAGGGCTCGCGGCGACGCTCCTCTTCGCGCTCTCGGCAGGTGGGCTCCTGTTCCGCCACCTGACGAAGCGTCTGCGAGCGCTCGATGGCGCGGTCGAACGCTTTCGCGATGGGCCGCTCGAGGCGCCGATTCGTCTACCTGACGCATCCGACCGCGAACACGACGAGCTCGATCGGCTTGCCACGAGCTTCGAGCAGATGTCGCGACGGATCGTCGATCAGGTGAACGCCCTGCGAGAGACCGACTCACTCCGCCGCCAGCTCATCGCCAACGTATCGCACGATCTCCGCACGCCGTTGGCGTCGCTTCGCGGCTACCTTGACACGCTGCGGATCAAGCAGGGTCAGCTGTCCGATGACGAGCGTCGTGATTATCTCGACGTGGCGACGCAGAGCGCAGAGCGGCTCGAACGGCGTATCGGCGATCTGTTCGAGCTCGCCAAGCTCGAAGCCACGCAAAGCCGGCCCGAGGTCGAGCCGTTTCCACTCCCCGAGCTGGTGCACGACGTCGTACGCAAGTTCGAGCTCGAGGCGAAGAAACGCGGGGTGACGCTGCGAGTGTCGGCCAGCCCCGCTCTGCCCTTCGCGCTGGCGGAGATCGGGCTGATCGAACGGGCACTCGACAACCTGATCGACAACGCCCTGCGCCACACCCACCGAGGGGGTGAGGTCGCGATCGAGCTCGGAACCCATGATGATCTGATTTCAGTTCGGCTGATTGACACGGGGGAGGGAATCGCAGAGGTCGATCTCCCGCACATCTTCGACCGCTTCTACCAGGCCGAGCGCGACTCGCGTGACGGTGGGGGTACGGGCCTCGGCCTCGCCATCGTGAAGCGCATCCTCGAGCTCCACGAGAGCACCATCGAAGCCCACAGCCGACTCGGTTTCGGCACCACGTTTACCTTTCTCCTGCCCGGCTCCTTCAGCGCCTGAGCAGCGCGCGCTGTGCCAGAGGCCAGCGGCCCATCGGCGGTTGCAGGCGTGCGTTGAAGACCGTCCCCAGGCGCGCGACACGGCGGCCGCTGTACCGCGGTCGCCGATGGTGCTCGTATCCGGATCAACAAGTGACAGGGGCGTGAGATTTTCGTGAGGAGCGAGTGGCAACCTCATTCTCATCGTCACGGACGTCGGGATTGGCTCGGCCGACGTGACGCAGCTCCTGAAGGAGGACCTGATCCATGTTTCCGTTTCGCTTCAACATAGTCTTCGCCACCCTCGTGGCCGCGGCCATCAGCGCTGCGCCAGCCCTCGCCGATTCCAACTGGTCGAAGGGCACGTATACCGTCAAGATCACCAACCTGAGCAAACAGGTGCTGACCCCGCCCCTGGTCGCGAGTCACACCAAGGGTTTCCGCATCTTCCGTGTCGGCGGAGTGGCCGACGAGCCGCTCTACACGCTCGCCGAGACGGGCTCACCGGCACTGTTGGCCGACGATCTCGAGGAGCGAGGCGAGGTCTTCGACGTGGTGACGGGGACGGGGCCCATCCTGCCCGGCCAGTCGGTGACGCTGGAGATCTACGGTAGCCGCAGCTTCCCGTCGGTCAGCGTCATCGGCATGCTGGCGACCACGAACGACTCGTTCTTCGCCATCCAGGGGAAGCGCCTCACGCGCTGGAAGACGACGGCGACAGCGCCCGTCTACGACGCTGGCAGCGAGGAGAACAACGAATCCTGTGACTACCTGCCGGGCCCTCCCTGCAGTGGATCTTCCGCACGAATGCCGGACGGTGCCGAGGGCTTCATCCACCGCTCGAACGGGATCCATGGCCACGGCGATCTCGATCCGTCGGTCTCGGATTGGCGAGGCGACGTGGCCTCGATCGAGATCTACCGACAGCACTGACACGCTGCGGCGGGAGCGGGTCGGTGGCACTCGGTGGCACTGGTCCGCTATCGCCGCGGTCGAGCTTGCCCTCTCGCCGGATAGGCGGGTGGCCTCCTCGAGTCGTGTCTCGGCGCGCGGCGTGATCGAATCGGCTATGCGGCTTGCGCGGATATGTCGAACAAGGCCCATTCCAACGATGCGAGTCGGGTATCGGGGAGGGGAACCCGCGAAATTGGCAGTGCAGAGAGTGGGCCGGGCCCCCGACGGGGCGATCTCCCGGGGCGACCAGAGGTGTCTCAGTTCGAGCGGTCTGCGGCGTAGCTACCCGGGCGGGCATCCGTGGCATACGCGGATCTTGCAACAGGGAAGACGTGCGGGTCAGTGCCCCGGCTCGGTTCCGGCGTCGTCCGGAAGATACTCCTTGAACATATTTCCAAGGACGTCGTCGCTGTGGGGCGGAACGCCCGGATCGGGACAGTATTCGCCAAGTTTTGGGCTATTTGACATCACACTACTTATCGGACATTCCAGAAACCCCGTTGAATTCCCTACCCTCGATGTCAGTGCCCTGTGCGTTCATGGCTTTTTTTAGGTTTGTTTGCTTTTCTCCTCTGAATCCATCCGTCACCTAACGAATAGGTTTCTTGTCACGCGCAGCCGTGACAAATACCGTTGTTGAGCTCAATCTCGTTCTTGCAGGCTGTGTGTCGTTTCCTCTTGGCCCGTCGATTGCTATTGGGCAATCATCGCAAACAGGACCTGGCTGACAGCTGCGATGGAGCATCGCGTGCCGAGGCCAGAGGATCGGATGGGCGGTCGTCGGTGCTGGCTGGGAGTGGATGAGGCCTGGTGACGGCGCAACCGGGTCGCCAGGCAGGGTGAGCCGGGATGCAGACGCAGTTCGCCATTTCCAGGCCGGCCGAGGACTGCCTGCGGGATTCCAGATATATATGTAGTGAGGGAGTGTGTCGAGGCAGACTGCGTCATGGCGGCGCCCGTTGGCTTCGGAGCGCGGAGCGCCGCCGCCACACTGGCCGGGGGATCTCGGCGACCCTGCGCATCGTTCCCTTTTTACAGAGAGGGCAACGTCGTTCGGAGCGGTCCGTGGCCTCCTCTTCCTGATGCTCTTGCAGATCGATCTGGTGCATGAGATCGCGCTCTCGATCGTCGATCTTGATGCCGTCGCACTCGGCATGAGTTCGAGCACCCTCTTCTGTCTCCGCCGTCCCTTGCATCCCCTCGAGCAGGCTTCGTGCGAGGGCGAGCTTGCGTGCCGATCCCGGACTGAAGCATCCGTAGTGGCGTACCCGGGTGAAGCCGC
>JAAELY010000303.1 GCA_024226335.1 bacterium | reverse complement strand
GAGCGAGAAGCGGGAGTCGCCGCCTGAGCAAGAAGGGTGATCCGATCGCAGATCCGTAGATCTGCAGAGGGTCGCGCGACGCAGCGCAGGCGGATGCATCGCGCTTCGCAGCCGCAGCCTCCCTGTGCAGAGGTTCCCTAGTTGAGTTGCTATTGCCGGACCCGTCCCGAGTCGACGCGGGCCTGCATGCCGTAGCAGTTTCCCGATCGGCTCTGGGAGCCGAGGATCTCGACGGGAGCGCTCAGGAATTCCTCGCCCGTCTTGGTCGCGGTCGCCGGAGTCACGCCTGCGCGGATTTCGCCGATGAAATCCGCGGGTAGCAGGATCTCGCTGCGGTTCTCGCTCTGCGCCAGGCGCTTCGGCTCTTCGGCCGATTCGCTCAGGAGGTAGAGTTGAAGGCTGGATCCGGTCTCGGGTTTGCCCTGCTGCTGGGCGTACTCGTAGTCGACGCGCACCCTCAGATCGCCAGAGGAACGCTCCGCACACAGGTTCACGCGGTTTCCCCGACCGTCGAGTTCCTTTAGGTAGGGGGGGTAGTCCCAGTCCAGCTTGAGGATCGCCCAGTGATCGCGGCCGCTCTGATCGCGAGCGACGAGTTCGTGCGAGAGCAGCTTGGGTCCCGATTCCAACGCCATCTTGACGATGCCGAGGTTGGAGCAGCCGTGACGAGGCACCGGCCTTCTTCGGTTGCTGAGGGAAGCTCCTCTGTACATGTTCTGTGGAACCATGCAGATGAAGTACCCGGGGGTGCGGTAGTCGGGGTTCTCGAGTCGGTCGGCCAGCCACAGATACTTGAATTCGCGACTGACCTCATATCCGTCGTCGCCGATGGCGATCTCGCCTTTTTGAAAATCCGGATCGTAGTAGGCCCAGTTGCCGGTGAACGCAGCGACCGGCGCGGCGTAGTTGCTCGCCACGAAAGACGCGCCCTGGTAAATGGGTTTACGCAGTTCGCGCAGAAATCCGTAGTGGTCGGGTTGAAAGATGCCGACGTACATGACCTGCATGATCAGCCAGTAGGCGGTGAAAAATGCAGCGACGCCGACCGAGATCGCCAGAGGGGCAAGAGAGCTGAGTTGTGCGACGAAACCCGCGCGCGCCCCGGCGCTTCCTTCATCTGATCCGGTTCGCTCCCGGGCCGTGGACGAGCGCGACCATCTGGAGATCTCTTCTCTCGCCCAGCAGATGGTTGTGTACAACGCGATGGCGAAGGGAACCAGATGAAAATACACCGTGAACGGCGCGTATCGAACCAGATACCCCGAACGTAGATATCCCGGTGAAATCAGATAGATGATGGAATAGGAGAGAAAGGCGAAGCCGACGAACGGGCCAAGACCTCGCAATGGGCGCAGAAATCCAGGTGTCGAACTGTCTCGATGTCGTCCGGCCACCACGAGACTGCCGTAGCCGGCCGCCGCGATGATCGCGAGTTTCAAAATGACGACCGTGCCCCAGGGTTCGGCGACGGCTGCCCAGAGTGGCCGAGATTGCTTGCTGTAGAGGTTGTGTTGAAAGAGTACGAAAGCGGCCAGGAGAAACGGCAACGCGAGAGTTGCCGCCGAACGCGCTCCGGGAGCCGCTTCGCTCCAGATCCGACTTAGCGCTGCACGACACCAGAGAAGGATTGCAAGGCTGCCCAGAACCAACCCCACGCTTTCGAAGCCCTTGAAGAGAGAACTGCCCGGGTACTCCTTGCGCAGTGCGTTGACGAATGAGCTGTCCGTGATCACGGTGATCGCAAAGAGTGCGAACAGAACCGAGAACGCGCTCACAGCCATCGGGCCGGACGGCCAGCGAACTCGACCCGCGCGTTGGGGTTTTGCCGCCCAGCTATCCAGTCGTATCGAGGCCGCATTCCCCGCCAGGCCGAGAAGCAGTGTCAGGGCCAGGAGCACCAGGGCAGGACTATAGATGCCGAGTTCGAAGCGGAAGAAATTCTCCAGGAAATCGGAGAGGTTCCTCAGCGAATCTTCGCCGGAAAAGCTGTACCAGAAGGCGAGGTGATTGGCTTCAGCGAAGGAGCGCGCTTGCTCGCTCAGTGCTTCCGGTGACATCGCCGTATTGCGAGCCAGGAACGTGAGGCGAAGATCGGTGAGAAATCCCTCACGACCCAGGTACTTCACATTATGCCAGACGATGATCCCGGCTCCCGCGAAAGCACTCGAAAGCTGGATCGTCCAGGTCGTCAGCACCCGCACGGGTCGTTCTCTGAGTTCCCATCCAGCCCAGAGTGCGGCCAGAATCGCGACCTGCGTGGCGAAGACGAGTTCGCAGTAAAACAACGAAACGAACACGGGGAACGTCAACGCCAACCAGGTCCTTCGCTTGCTTCCAGTACAGCCGAGTGCGCAGTGCATGCTCGCGAAGAAGAGGAATCCCTGCCAGACGCGCCAGGTTCCGACGTTCCACTGGGCGAACATGAGGTAGTCTGTGATCAGCAGAGTGCAGGCCACAGCCGCAAACTCGGCGTTGGCCAGGCGTCTGAACAGTGCAAAGGCCATCAAGATGGTGGCGAGTCCGAAGGTAAACGTGCTGATCGCGATCTGCATCTCGACCGTTCTCGCTCCGAGCACATAGAGCAGCAGAACGGGGAAGCGCGGGAAGTTCCCGCCGTGTGTGTACGCGTATGGGTGCGCTTCGGCGTGAAACGCGAACGACTCGTCCGTTATGCCAAAGCTCTTCTCGAACCCATAGTCGTGGAGATTGAGAGCGTGGAAGTAGGCCGAGAAGCTCTCGTTGTTGTCGAAGACGTAGGGCAGGAAGTCGGTCGCCACGAGCAAGCTGCCGAAAACCAGGACGTAAATTCCTACCACGGCAAATAGTAGCGGTCGACGAGCGAAGCCCGGCTCTCGGCGTGGGGAAGGTTTCATGTCGAGACGCACATGGGTCCGTTACCCGATCTGCCTGTGATCGGTGGGGCTTCCGTTCACACGACAAAGCCTATTGCGCCAAAAACACACCCGTCGGTCAAGGGCGAGAGGAGGATGCACGTCCGGTAATCCACTAGGCCGGGCTCAAAAGGCGATGGGCTTGCTCCATGCGTTCTTGGATCGGAATACCGCGGGAGCAGGCAGTTGCACAACTTGCATTACAGGTGGAACACACGTCGGCTTTCGTTTCGAGGTTCGCGTAGAGCCGCATCGACTCCTTTTCTGCGCCGTAGTTCTCGAAGTACATTCGCTGTCGGAGTACATCGTGGATGGGCAGCCCTTCTGGGCACTGCTCCAGACAGTCGCCGCAGTGAGCAGGGCAATGGGCCTTCGCGATCAGTTTCTGATAGCGCTCGAGCACCGTGTGGTCGCTGGCATCGGGTCGTTTACCCGATGCGTACAGGAACTCGTCGAGTTGGCCCGACTCCCAGAGTGAGATCACCAGGCAAGATACGTTGGGATTTCCAAGTACCCATTTGAATGCCGCCTGGGTGAAGGAGTCGCGCTCATCACGAGACCAGTCGAGTTGCTGGTGCATGGCTCCGCGCAGCGTCTTCATGGCCACGACGCCGATGTCCTTGGCTGCCGCGCGATCGATGATCTGTGCCAGATGCGGCCAGGCCCCGTGGTGATATGCGAGCATGAGCACATCGAAGCGATTGCTCTCGATGGCGGTGCCCGCGACTTCCTCGAGGTTCGGTGTGTGAGTGGATACGCCGAGAAAGCGCACTTTACCCTGTGCTTTGAGCCGCTCGAAAGCTTCGTGCACGTTCTCATCCATCAGTCGTTCCACGGTGTCGCACGAATGGACGTGCACGAGGTCGACCCAGTCCGTGCGCAGGCGGCGAAGGCTTCCGTTCACCGCCTCCATATAGTCTTCCACCGAACTCCCCGGGCCGAGGTGTCCCCCCGGGTTGCAGAACTTGGTGGCCAGGAACATGCGCTGGCGAACGCCCTTCATCGCCTCGCCCAGGCGGTTCTCGGAGTTGGTTCCGCTGTAGTCGGGTGCGGTATCGAAATAGTTGATGCCGCGATCGATCGCCTCGCGCGCGACTTCCGCGGTCTGGCGGCCCCCGGTTCCCGAGCCCGATCCGAGCGAGATGTCCGAGACCCGCGCTTCGGTGCGACCGAGTCGCCGGTACTCCACGACTCGCGAACCCGACCACGCATCGCGCGCCACATCAGCTTTGTAGGATGGACGAACCAGGAAGATGTTCCGCCCCGAGATCGTGTACCAGCCTAGATTGCGGACCACGGCGGCAAAGAGCGTCGCCGCGACGCCACCTCCGGCTCCGAGTGCTCCCAGCAAGAAGCGCCTCCGTCCGCTGCGCGAAGGACTCGCGCTAGAACTTCTGCGGGGCGCGACCCAGAGGGCCGTGAGGACGAGGCTTGCGAGCACGAGGCTTCCCGGGATCAGAAGCGGAAGGTGCGAAAGCGCTTCCGGGTCGTTCCCCTCGATGAGTCTTCCCAGGTAACCGCCCAGGATCCAGTAAGACAAGCCCGCGCTCGTGATCCATGCCAGTAAAGCGATGCGTCCCAAGGTGACCTCCCGGGAGGTGAGTATGAAGCAACTGAGCCGCGACCGGGTGCTCGTCTGGTGAGCGATCGGGCCGAGTGCATCCGATTCGCATCGTCGGGGAAAACCGGTAGCATGGCGGCGAGATGGAAAGAAGCGCGAGATCAGAGCGGCGCTGGATCGGGTTGCGCAAGTGGCTACTCGCCTTCGCGGTGATTGGGCTGTGTGTCTACGCACTGGCGTTCGCACTCGCACCCAGGAATCACGGCATAGAACCTGCGCTCTTCGCAGAGACGGCGCGCGGCTCATCGGCCGCCTCGCACAGTGTTCAGGTTGCCGATGCCGCTGCGCGCAAGCCGAATATCATCGTGATCCTCGCAGACGATCTGGGTTACGGTGATCTCGGCATTCAGGGTGCATCGGCGATTGCCACGCCTTCGCTGGACCGGCTTGCGAACGACGGCATGCGATTCAGTGATTTCTACGCGAGCGCACCCATCTGTTCACCGTCGCGCGCGGGTCTGCTCACCGGTCGCTATCCGCTGCGCTCTGGAATCATGACTGCGATGCAGGCGGCCAATGACACGCCCATGCGCAGGATCATGTACCAGCTGGGCGTCGTCATGTCACATTTTGCAGCTGTGGACATGCTCGGCGGAAAGAACGCGGTGCAGGGGCTTCCGCAAACCGAGATCACCATCGCCGAGTCGCTGCGCGGCGCGGGTTATCGCACGATGGCCGTGGGCAAGTGGCATCTGGGTGACTTCACGGAGCTTCCGCAGTACCACCCCTTCGAGCACGGCTTCGACGAGTTCGTCGGATTCAACGCTTCCAACGATGACTTCCCAGTGGCTTTCTGGCGCGGGGACCGGGAGATCGTCGAAGACATCGGAGCGGAGCAAGAGCAGTACACACGCGTCTTCACCGAAGAGGCGGTTCAATTCATCGAGAATTCGCGAGAAGCCCCTTTCTTCCTGTACCTGGCGCATAAGGATCCTCATCTGCCTTTCTTTCCCTCCGACGCCTTCGCGGGCAACTCCGAGGCAGGGCCTTACGGTGACGCTGTTGCGGAATTCGACTGGAGCGTCGGGCAGGTAATCGAGACACTCGAGCGCCTGCATCTGGAAGAGAACACTCTGGTCATCGTGACCAGCGACAACGGTCCCTGGTTCGACGGCAGCGCCGGCGGGCTACGCGGTCGAAAAGGTCAATCCTACGAAGGTGGATTCCGGGTGCCGCTGATTGCCTGGTGGCCCGGGCAAGTGGAACCGGGGTCGCTCAGTGACGTACCGGGGATGAACATCGATTTCTATCCGACGTTTTTGAAGCTGGCGGGAGTCGCTCTTCCGTCCGATCGGATCATCGACGGTGTCGATCTCGGGCCGATACTGAAAGGGAGTGGGGCGGATCTGGACTCGCGCCCGTTGTACTTCTTTCACGACTACGACGTGGAAGCGATCCGCTTGCGCGAGTGGAAGTATTTCCGCTCTACCAGCCACGGAGTGTGGCCCGTTCCGCTCGACAAGTCAGACTCTCTGGTCGGCAAGCTCGCGGGTGCGCGCGACTACACACCGAAGGGATCGGACGAGGCCATCCCGACCCTGGGTACCTGGCCACTGCTCTATCAGATTCGTCGGGACCGAAACGAGTCCTATAACGTGCTGAAAAAGTACCCAGAGCTCGCGCGTGAACTGGGTCAACGCCTGGAAACCTGGCGCAGCGAGTTCTACGCAAACCCGCGCGGTTGGCTCGATCACTAGTGTCCTGTTCCAGAAGTTCGCTGACTATCCCGGTGCCCGCCCATCCCGCCGACTGCGTTGGAAAGGCCTTGAAGTATCAACGGATACTCCGGCGGCCTCCCGCCTTGCCAGCGTGGCGTCCGGGCACCGGGATAGTCAGCGAACTTCTGGAACAGGACACTGAGAATCAGCGTTTCGTGTGCGTCGCTATTGTGTGCAGGCGATTCGTTCAGTGCGTCCTGTGGCCGACATGATGCAGCGGACCTGCTTTGGTGTCATGCGCAGGCATCTTGTGCGGGCCGTATTTGGACTGGTTTTTCCGAGACGCTCCTGATGCTCGACGTACTCCTCGCAGAGGCGACGCAGCTCGGGGCTTGGCTCGCTACAGGCAGTAGCGCCGACCAGAAAACCAGCCAGGGCGATCAGGAGAAGGTGGTTTCTCATACAGCAATTCTAGAACAACCCGGACGAATCGCGAGTCCGGCCGCGCTGGCCAGAGTCGGATGTCGCAACCGCTTCGGGTGTCGGAACCGCGCGGTCTACCCGGTTTCTCGCTGACTCTGGCATTCGATGCACAGAACGGCCTCGGGTTGGGCCTGGAGTCGTTTGAGTCCAACCGACTCCTCGCAGCGAATGCAATCGCCGTACTCATCGGCTGCAATGCGTTGCAGCGCCGCCTGGACGCGTTGAAGGCGTTGTTCCGCGGCCAAACGGTTGGCGACGGCCATGCTCTGCTGTTGCATTGCGTCCATTCGAGAGATCCGGCCGATCGGCGCATCCACGGCGACCGGACGGCTCCCCTCTGCGGAAACGGCGAGCAGGGCTTGCAGTTCTTCCTGTAGCGACTCGAGGGCGCTGCGCAGTTCGCGGATCTCTTGTTTTTCGAGTTCACTCAGGGCGCTTTCCATTCTCTTTGTTGCAATGCGCGAATCCTGGGGGAGTGTTCAGGAGTGAATGCGGGGTCGTGAAGCCGGTTCGCGCAGGATGGCCGCCTCCGCGCTGGCGAGTTCTTCGAGTCGGGTGCGAATTTCGTCTTCGGGACCGAGCCGAAGCGCCAGATCGAAGAAGACCTGGAAGTGCCGGGCTTCGCACGGCAGGAGGCGCAGGAAGAGCTGGGCGAGTTCGGCATCGTCGACGGCGGCAGCGAGAAGCTTGAAGCGTTCGCAGCTCCGCGCTTCGATCAGCGCGGAAATCAGCAGGACGTCGATGAGCCGCTCAGGTTCATTCGTGCGCACCTGCTGGTGCAGGCGACCGGCGTAGCGACTCGGCTGTTGACGCTTGT
Source organism: bacterium (assembly GCA_024226335.1). Classification (NCBI taxonomy): domain Bacteria; species bacterium. The sequence goes on along the minus strand of JAAELY010000303.1, from coordinate 14,854 downwards.
AGCGGATGTCGTGTCGATCCAGCCAGCCGAGAACCTCCTCGAAATGGCTCAACTCTTCGCGGGCTAGCTGGGCCATCGGTTCGCACAGAAAGCGATGTTCGGGGTAGCGAAACAGGAGACGGACGGCTCCGCCCGCCGCCTTCTTTTCACAGTGCGCGTGGTCGAGCATGACTTCGTCGATGTGCTCGGCGGCCATCTTTGCCCACTCGGGATTCGTCGGCTCGGTCAGGCAAAGCATGCTGGCAGTGTAGCGCGACTTGCGCGCAAGCGAGACACCGGCCGAGCCTCCGCTAGGGAATCTCTGCACAGGGAGGAATCGAGCGAGAAGCGGGAGTCGCCGCCTGAGCAAGAAGCGTGATCCGATCGCAGATCCGTAGATCTGCAGAGGGTCGCGCGACGCAGCGCAGGCGGATGCATCGTGCTTCGCAGCCGCAGCCTCCCTGTGCAGAGGTTCCCTAGCCCGCGTCTCGCGCGGCCTCGACCCTGCGCAGTTCTTCGTCACTCAGTATGCGGGGTGTCGCAGTCGGCTCGCCGGTCTGTAGGTCGAAGAAGAGTGAGCGCTTGTGGTCGCCTCGCCAACGGGCCGCGAACAGGATTCGCATGAAGCGCAGTATCATCGAAGCCGGGGCCCGATCATGCGCGTCGAGTTCACTCCACTTCTGCTTCGCCTGTCGCGCATTGACGCGGGCTCGGATGGGTCCGAGCAATCTGGCGTGCGACTGGCCTTCCGATGCTGATTCGAGACAGTTGAGGATCAACCCCACGAAAGGCACCTGGCCTGTGCGGAGCGTGTTTCCGATCGGAGTTTTACAGCAGTTCGCATACCAGCGAAGCAGTCCGTCTTTTGTCAGACGCATGCAGGCGAGATGTTCCCGGCCTTTGCTGATCTCGAGGTGCGCAGGAGACATCTGGAAGATGTCGCTACCACCGTAGGCATCGAGAATCGTATCTGCGCGTTCGAGGAAATACGCGAAGGACTGGCAGTCGCTGCAGTAACAGACGAGGCGGTTGCCCACGTCGGCAGAAACTGCGCGGACGGTCCCGTGCAGTGAGCCGCATTCGCAGCGAACGGACAGGTTGCCAGGCATGGCGCTCACAATCCTTCGACCTTGTGGACGCGCTTCCAGATCACATCGGGCATGAAACGCCGCATTCTTCAGAGCAGCGCAGTTCCCCGGCCCGGGAAGACCCAGAATCTGTCCGCCTCCAGCGCGACCTCGATCTCCTCGAGCACTGTGTGGGCTTCGATGGCTGGAGCCTCGTCCCAAAGCCTTCTGCGGTCTCGGCGAGTCCGTCTTCATTGACGTCGAGAGCGACGATCGTCTTTCCCGCCCGCGCGAGATCGCGTGTGGCCAGCCGACCCATGCCACTTCCGCCACCTGTGATGAAAGCTACCTGTCCCTGGAATGCCATGTCTTCTCCAGCTGTTCGTTGGAGAATTCTGGACCTTCTGTGCCCTGGCTGACAAATGGACCGGATTCGGGATTTCGGGCCGAACCTCTAAGCCAGGGCCTTTCCGCAATGAGGGCAGGAACGGGTCGGGAATTCCTGATCCATGAAGTGACGCGCGTGTTCGAGAATTTCGTCAGTGTCTTCCGAGCTTATGCCGAGGCTCGCACTCAGTTCATCGAGTCCGCGCGCCTCGTCACCGGTGATCACGCCATCTTCCAGGGACGACTCAGCCTCACGGGCGAACTTCTGTCGGTTGGAACGGTGGAGTTCCGAGAAGCCCGAAGCCAGAAGTCCCGCGGGAAGCGCCACGACACCGATCCCGATGATCGTAACGGCTGAGGCGAACAGCTTTCCCATCGGTGTAATCGGAGTGACGTCCCCGTAACCGACCGTCGTGAGTGTTGCAACCGCCCACCACATGGCAGCTGGAATCGATCCGAGTGCTTCGGGTTGAGCGTCGGCTTCAGCCAGGTAGATGCCACTTGCGGCGAAGATCAGTGCGACGAAGAGAATGAAAAGAGCGGCTCCGAAAGCACGGCTTTCCGAGCGAAAGACGCTCAGGACCATCGTCATGGCCGCGCTGTAACGAGTGAGCTTGAAGATGCGCAGGAGCCTCAAGACCCGCATGGAGTGCAGATCGACTCCAAATATCCCCGAGACGTAGAAGGGGAGGATGGCGAGGAGGTCGGCCAAGGCCAGGGGTGTGAACATGAACTGCAGACGGCGTTTCCAGGAGGAGTCCGTTTCGTACTCACGCGCCTCCGCGATCGCCCAGACGCGCAAGCCGTACTCCAGACTGAAAAACAGGACGGAGAGTTGCTCGAAGGTCGTGAAGAAGACTTCGTACTGCTGGGAATAACTCTCGACGGATTCGAGGATGACGGCGAGCACATTGGTGGCCACGAGAGTGACCAGAAAGACGTCAACGACCCGGCTCGTCAGGTCTCCGGTGTGCGCGACCTCCAAGACATCGTGCACGCGGATTCGGAGCTTCTGAAAAGTAGCGCGAAACACTGCCCATGACTGATCGGACCGTTCGCGCGCGAACAGGAGCGACGTTGGACGTGTTCAGCTTCCGCCATTAGTGGTCGGGAATGCTTTCCGGGCGAGCCTTTGTTTTGGGCCCGACAGCAAAGTCCCGAGCCTGTCTTCCTGAAAAGCGAGTTTTCGCCGTCAGGCCCTCGGATCCTGGAACTCCAGACCCACTCGTTCGAGTCGGATCTGGAACTCGCGCAAGATCGCGTTCGAGAGAACTCCTACCCGCTCTTCCACCTGGGGCTCGGAACGAGGGGGGGCCATACCCGCGATGGCCTTGAGCATGTACGAGGACATATCGGTTTGCATCTTCTGGATCGCGGGCTTCTTCTCCGGATGCTGCTGGATCAAGGAGCCGATCCGGTTCTCGCCGAAACCCACGTGCCGTCGTTCATCCGCGATCGTGCCTTCCAGCGTATGCGCGAATTTCGGATTGTGCTCGCGAGCGCCCGCGTGAATGGTCTCGAAAACGTGGAAAGCCATGCCTTCCAGGACGATGTTCTGTCCGACCACGCCTGCGACGAAGTCGCGGGCTTCGACCTTTTCGAGTAGCACTTCTGCGAACTTCACCAGGTTGGGACTCACGTTTTCCGCGATGGTGTCCTCGAGTTCCGCCTTCTTCACGCCCAGGTCGAGCAGGCGCTGTTTGAAGATCTCCACATGGCGGGCCTCATCCAGAGTCTGGGTGGCCAGAAAGCACTGACTGGGCTCATCGGGTGCACAGGCCACCAGCCCGGCGGATGCAGCGAGAGCACATCGCTCCCCTGCGACCAGATTCGAAGTCGTTCTGATTGAACGCTGACGCATTTCCGGATTGTTGAGGATCCGTTCGGACTCCTTCTCTTCAGGCGGATGGCCGTACTGCGTTCCTTCTAGATATCCCTGCGGTGCGGATTCGAGCCAGGATTGGATCGAGTAGGCCTTGAGAAAGTCCGAGGTCTGGTCGCTCATTCAGTGTTCCTCCAGTCGCCGAACCCCAAATCAGGGCTCGTCCCGTGATTCTAGAGAGCGCTGCAGACTGGAGTATGACGGCTGTCATGCCGAGGCCCGTTTCTTCTGACTGCACCCGCACCGGCGCAAGGGCTCCTCCGCAGAGGAGTCCGGATTTCAGACCCCGCGCAGGATTTCGGCTAGGCTTGCATCCCGGAGCGGTGGGTTGCGCAGATGGCAGGACAGGGGGCCAGGGTGATTCAGTTCGAAGAGGTCAGCGAAGAGCAGAGGCAGATGATTCGCGCGGTGGGTGAGTTCACTGCCGGACTGGGCAACCGCTTGCGTCCAGAAGATGCGCAAGACACGCTTGAAACGGCTGAAGGCTCTGCGCCCAACCTGCTTCAGGAAGTCATGAACGGTCCGCTGGCCCCGTACGCGGGCCAGTTGTTTTCCTCTCCGGGTTCCGGCCTGCCGGTGAAAACCAACGCCTTGAGGCTTCTGGCGCTCTACGGCGGAGGAGGGTCCGCGTCCGACCTGGGAACCGGGCTGCCCCGGACGATGTACACGCGTCGCCCGGCGAAGTACGGCCTCAGTGCGATGGGCCTCGCGGCGATCTCGTCGGGGAAGGACGGGATGGCACTGCTCATGGGCAAGTACCTTCCCGAACTCTTGAAAGGCAGAACGTTCTGTTACTGCATCACCGAGCCCGATGCGGGTACGAACACGCACAAGATCTCCACGCGCGCGGTTGACGAAGGCGACCACTTCGTTCTCAACGGCCAGAAGACGTTCATTTCGGCGGCGGATGAAACGTACTACATGGTCGTGATTGCGAGAGTCGTCAAGGACGGGAAAGAGCAGGGGATCGGTACATTCGTCGTTGAAGCGGAGACCGAGGGCATCAGCATGACGCCCCTCGACATCGCAGTGCTCGGAGATCCGCAATTCAGTGTGTACTTCGACAACGTGCACCTGCCCAAGGAAGCGCTCGTGGGCGAGAAGAAGACGCGAACTGGGAGCGGAATCTCGCAGAGTGTGTTCTACACACTGAACATGGAGCGGTTGATGATCGCTCTCATCACTTTGCTGGTGGGACGCGACGCCCTCAACAGAGCTGTCGCGCGGGCAAAGCAACCGCGGAAATCCGGTCCGGCGATGGCCGAACAACAGCAGATCCGATTGCGATTGGGTCGGGCGAAGCTGAAGTTCGAACTCGCGAGTCTCGCGACCAAGAGGGCAACCGAAGAGTACGACAAGAAGGGCTCCCCCCAGCTCGCGGGAATGTACGCGAATATGGCCAAGCTCGTAGCCTCGGAAGCGGCCGTCGATGCCTGCGACACGGCCCTTTCCATCTACGGCGTCGAGGGGTTGAACAAGCACAGTGACATCGGGCCCCTGTACCAGATCGCTCGGGTGTTCCAGGTCGCTCCGATCAACAACGAGATGGTGTTGAATTTCCTGGGAGAGCGGTTGCTCGGTCTGCCCAAGAGCTACCGATAGCGACGGGTTGAAAATCGGATGCACCGGCGAAACCCGATGAGGAAAAGAGGCCGAGATGTTTGAGCGCGAAGGCTACACGGCAGACCAGGGATCCTTGGCTGCGTTCGTTGGGCAGCTGGCCGAGGACTTCGACTCCACCTACTTCCTCGAGAACATGAAGAAGGGCGATTCACCGGCGCGGTTCTGGAGCATTCTCGGCGAGGGTGGATACCTGGGGATCCTCGCGCCTGAAGAGTACGGCGGTGCCGGTTCGAGGCCCGAAGACCTCGTCGTCTTTCTCCACAACATGGCTCGTAACGGCCTGGCGTCCCATCGGTTGATGAACCAGCTCCTGTGTTGTGATCTGCTCTCGCGCTACGGGAGCGACGAGCAGAAGCGCGAGCACATCCCCGCGATCGTCTCGGGGAGCCTGTATTGCCCCGCCATCATGGAAGAAACCGAAGGCCTGGATCTATACGATTTCGAAATGAAGGCCGTCGCGCGGGGCGAGTCGTTTCTGCTCAGCGGTACCAAGCGCTATGTGTCCGGAGCGTGCGATGCCGAGCGATGGATCGTCGCCGCCAGGACGGCTGAGACCGGAGCGGATGAGCGAGAGCAGGGGATCAGCCTGTTCATCGTGTCGCCCCAGTCGCCGGGTGTCGAGATGATCCCCCGAGAGCTGAATGTTCGGGTTACTGCGGAAGAAGAGATGATGTTGATCACAGGCGATGCGTTCTTCGACGTGGTCTTCGAAGATGTCGAGGTATCGCGAGCCGATCTGATCGGACCGGAGAATTCCGCCGCTGAAGCGATCGCGGCCAGCGCCAATCTGCTCTTCCTCATGACCGCGGTCACCGCCATCGGGTGGGGCGAGAACGTTCTCGAAAAAGCGGTCGAATACGCCGGTAATCGCACGATCTTCGAGGAGCCCATCGGAGCCTATCAGGCCATTCAGCATCGACTGGTCCGAGCCCGGACCGAACTCGAACTGGCGAAGCTCGCCATCGCGCGAGCGGTTGGCTCCTACGCGAACCATGAAGCGGATGTCGGCGTGTATTCGAGCGTTGCGAAATGCGCGGCCAGTGAGGCCGCCTACCAGGCTTGCGACATCTCTTTACAGACCCATGGCGGATATGGCTTCGATCGCGAGACTGGAATCATCACGCTCTGGCCGCTGATCCTCCTTTCGCGAATTCTGCCCCTCAACAACGAGGTCATCCTCGAAGATTTCGCCGAAGCAGCCCTGGATCTCCCGGCTCGTTCGAACTGATTCGCATCCATCAACTGCTCACTGCTGGGACGGCAGATCTTCATGGCCCAGAACCGTCCGACATCGGCCCGCAAGAAACCTTCGCAGGCTCGTTCCCAGTTCACGGTCGAGGCGATCCTCGATGCATCGGCTCAGGTGTTCGAAGCCCACGGCTACGCTGCGGGAACCACAAATCGCATCGCCGAGCGGGCCGGCGTTTCCATTGGCTCGATTTACGAGTACTTCCCCAACAAGGATTCGATCGTCGTCGCTCTGGCGGAGCGGGAACTGGAACGCGAACTCCAGGAGATCCTCTCTCTACTGGAGCGGGCCGAAGGCAGATCCCTGGAAGAAGTACTGCGTGCTTTCGTCGAGACCATCGTCGTTTTCCACTCGCGAAGCCCCGGTCTTCACCGGATTCTCTTCGATGAAGCGGAGCATCCTCCCGAAACACACTCCTGTGTCTTGCGATTCGAGGAATCGTTGGCCCACGCGCTCGAAGCGGTTCTGCTTCGGCGCGGGCTTGGGATCGACGATATGGATCTCGCCGCTCATCTAGTGGTTCAGACCGCTGAGAGCCTCGCTCATCGCTTCGTTTTGCGCGGCATCCACGAACTCGATCAGGACAGGTTCGTCGAGGAAGTCACACGACTCCTGGCGCGCTATCTCGGGACGACCGGAACGGAGTAGAACCGGGCGTTCGATTCGTCGTGGTCGCAACTCTCGCCGCGTAGGGCGGCGCTTCCGATCTCGCGTTTCGGTGTCCGGAACTCGTTCGATCCCCGTTTCTGCGCTCAGAAGTGCCAGGGAAAGCGCGAGAAGTCGCGTTTGCGCTTCTCGAGGAATGCGTCGCGTCCCTCTTCCGCTTCATCGGTCATATAGGCGAGTCGCGTTGCTTCGCCCGCGAAGATCTGTTGCCCGATCAATCCGTCGTCAATCAGGTTCATGGCGAACTTTGCCATGCGTTGTCCCGTGGGGCTCTTCGTGTTGATCTCTGCAGCCCAGTCCAAAGCGGTGCTCTCCAGCTGGGCATGGGGCACGACCTCGTTGACCATGCCCATCTGATGGGCCTGGTCGGCACTGTAGCTGCGGCCCAGGAAGAAGATCTCTCGAGCGAATTTCTGTCCGATCTGGCGGGCGAGATAAGCCGAACCAAAACCTCCGTCGAAGCTCGCCACGTCCGTGTCCGTCTGCTTGAACACCGCGTGCTCGCGGCTGGCGAGGGTCAAGTCACAGGTCACGTGCAGACTGTGTCCGCCGCCGACGGCATAGCCGGGAACGACCGCCATCACGATCTTGGGCATGCAGCGAATCAGGCGCTGGACCTCGAGGATGTGCAGCCGGCCGGTGCGCGTCGGATCGATCGAGACGGCCTCCTCACCCTCGGCGTAGCGGTAGCCATCGCGTCCGCGGATGCGCTGGTCGCCGCCGGAGCAAAACGCCCATCCTCCGTCTTTGGCCGAAGGGCCGTTGCCGGTCAGGAGGATGCAGCCGACGTCAGTGGTCATGCGCGCGTGATCCAATGCGCGGTACAACTCGTCAACGGTCTTTGGCCGGAAGGCATTGCGGACTTCTGGCCGATCGAAAGCGATTCGCACCGTCCCCTGATCGATCGCACGATGGTAGGTGATGTCCTGGAAGTCCGTGCCGGGTACGGTCTGCCAGCGATCCGGATCGAAGGTTTCCGAAACCATGGGGGTGTCAGGGCTCCTGTCTGGGATGGAGACGCAGGAGCATAGCGATTTCGCGTGGCCCGATCAGTGTGCTGGGGACGGGATCGCTGTAGCCTGGTTTTCGACATCCTTGCGCAGGACAGCGGGTTGGGTCGTCCCGTGTCGTTGTCGCTCGATGTGCGCTTCGATATCGAAGGCGAAGTCGGGGTCGTTGGCCTCGTCGTGGCAGCTGCCGCAGACCTTCTGGATCGCGCACGAGTCACACTTGTCGGTCAGAGAGACGATCGTGCCGACGCGGGCCGCGTTTTCCCCGACGTGATCGCCCCCGGGACCGTGACAGGATTCGCATCCCACTCTCGCAACGTCCTCGTGCGCACCGCTTCCGGCCTTTTCCGGAAAGCCGCCGGGCCGGCCGAATCCGGTCGTGTGGCAGCGCTGACATTTGGGGTTACGGGTTTCCTTCTTCGAGGCCAGCGATGCCATCGATTGCGCGTGCGGACTGGCCTGCCAGGTTTCGAACTCTGCCGAGTGACAGGTTCGGCAGGAATCGGAGCCCACGAAGTCGGCGTGGGTCGGCAAGACGTGGCGGGTGTCGCGCGCCGCGATCTGGGTCTGGAGTTCGTCTTGTGAAAGTGCTGCCAGACCGCGATGGGAGATCTTCGGGAGGAAGCCGGAGTACTCGAAGCCGAGAGAGTGTTTCGAGTCGTGACAGGTCCTGCAGACGGGTTCGTAATCGCTGCGCTTTGCCAGGTCGGGGGACTGGTGCGGTCCGCCGCGCCCGTGACAGGACTCGCAGCCCACGTCTTCGAAATCGCTCGGCTCGAGACGGGTGCGCTTGCCGATGGAGAAGCCACCGGGCCGATCAAAGCCGACGACATGGCATTTCACGCACTCGGCCTTCTCGGTTGCGCCGTGTTTGACCAGGGTGTCGTAGGCGGAGGCGTGAGAGGTCAATTGCCAGGTGGTGTACTCCGTCGCGTGACACGCACCGCACAGATCGCTACCCGAGAAACCGTGCGCCGGAAGCATCATCGGCACCGGAAGCCCCGTGAGCCGAGCCATCCAACTCGTGACGATCGCGGGATCGCGGGATGCGTACCAGCCGGGTTTGGTCCGGTACACGATTCGACCTTCGGCATCGATCATCACGATCACGGGCACGTCGCCAAACACGCCGAACTTCGTTCGCAACGCCCAATCGGAATCGACGATCACGGGAAAGAAGTCGAGTTTGGAGTCCTTCAGGCTGGAAGAGATGATCGAAACCTGTCCGGAAGTCTCGATCCCGATCAGCGTCGCTCGTCGGTCTTCCGGGGCTGCCGACTGAGCCTCTTTCAGCGTGGTCAACGCCGCCCGACAATACGAGCAGTTGTGCAGGAAGAAGACCAGCGCGACCGGTTTTCCGCGCGCCTCCGAGAGCTTGAAACGACCGCCACCGAGCAACTCCGCTTCGAAATCCGCGGCCAGGGGCGCCTCTAATTGCATCGCCGTCTTGATCGCACTCGGTCTCGGCAGGCGCAGGGCTTCCCGGATCAGTCCCTCGACGTGCGCGCTGAGGTCCGAGGCCTGTTTGGCAAACCCCGTCTGCGAGACCAGTACATGGCGCTCGCCATCGATCACGGTCAAGGCCGCCGGTCGCTTCAGTCTCATGTAACGGCTGAGATCGCCGCTGGCGTCGTCGATGATGCTGAAGTCCAGATTGTGTGCGACCGCGAAGGCTCTGGCGAGCTCATTCCGCGTGCCGATGGACACTCCCAGGATCTCGAAGCCGTGTTCGTGGCGCAGGTCGGCGATCTGCGCCGCGGCATCGACGATCGGGTGCGTGTTCGAATCATCGGGCCGATAGAACACCAGAACCAGGCGCTTGCCCCGATAGTCGCTCAGCGATACGTCGTTGCCGTTCAGGTCGACGCCCTTCAGATCGGGGAAGCTCTTCTTTCCCGAACCTGGCGTAGAACTCGATTCTCGTTCCGCTGTCGGGCGCTCCAGCACGGGAGAGCCAATCGGCCCCGAAGCTGTCGCGTTGTTCATTGCCGCGAGCAGTATCCAGAGAGTCGCGGAGATGAGGATCTGACGCATGCTCATGGGTAGGAGGCTAGTGGATTTCTTCGCAAGTGCTCATGGGCGTTCGCCGGTGCCCACGGGAGCGTCGGGCAATTGGACAGAAAGGTCCCTTCGCGACACGTCGGTCGAGTCGGTTACGCGAAGGTCTCGATGGTTCGGGCGATGATCCGTCGACCGGCCTCGACGTCCTCGTCCTCGAGGCGCGCCGCGGAAAACGGACCGTGGCCGGGTAGCGGCGGTTCATCGTTGATCTGGATCCAGCGAATCAACCCGCTTCCGCCGAGGCGCGTGAAGCACGATTCGACGATCATCTCGAGCCGATCCGGTCCCAGCCTCTCGATGGAAGCTGCGCCGAGAGTGTCGCGCATGATCGCGAGCACGAGATCTTTCTTCACGATCATGGCCATGGGCTCTGCTTCGGACGTTGTGATGAAAAATTGAATTCGATCGGGGTGGTCTGGTTCCGCGGTTCGTTTCCCGGTCGGGCCCCATGGTAGAGTTCCCGCGTGGGATATCGAGCGGTCATCTTCGATCTGGGCGGTGTGGTCTTCGACTCTCCGCTGCATGCGATCGCGCGTTTCGAAGCGAAAAATGAAATCCCCGACGGTTTTGTCAACCGACTCGTCGTGTCGAATGGTCGGGGCGGCGCCTGGGCTCGCCTGGAGCGCGGCGAACTCGGCATTCCCGCTTTCTGCGAAGCGTTTGATCGAGAGAGCCTGGAGGCGGGGCAGGAACTCGATAGCACCGCGATGATGGCGGCCATCGCTGAGGCCAGTCAGGTACGTCCCGTCATGGTGTCTGCGATCGCGGCGATCCGCAGCAAGGGTCTGGGAGTGGCGGCCTTGACGAACAACTGGGTGAACGACGAACCCGTTGAAGAGTCTCAGGCCCACAACGTGCGCCCCCTGTTCGACGTTTTCGTGGAGTCTGCCGTGCTCGGACTCCGCAAGCCCGATCCGCGGATCTACCAACACACCTGCAGCGAGTTGGACGTCTCTCCGAGCGACGCCGTCTTCCTGGACGATATCGGCCGCAATCTCAAGGCTGCGCGGGAACTCGGAATGCACACGATCAAGGTCGATGAGCCCGAAACTGCGTTGCGCGAACTCGCGGGTGTACTCGGCTTTGACCTGGGGCTGAACTGAGTCGTGGCCGAACCCGACGTCCCCGGTGTGGATCTCGAGAAGGTATCGGCGTTTTTCGCCAAGCACGTACCGGGAGCCGGCCTGCCGCTGCGCTTCGAAATGATCAGCGGAGGTCGTTCCAATCTGACCTACGCTGTGTTCGGTGCCGATGGCCAACGCTACGTACTGCGCCGTCCACCCCTGGGCCACGTACTGCCGACCGCGCACGACATGGCTCGCGAATACCGCGTGCTTTCCGGGTTGGCGAAGACCCGCGTTCCGGCACCTCGTCCATTCGCCCTGTGTGAGGATTCCGAGGTCAATGGGGCGCCGTTCTACGTCATGGATTTTCGCGAAGGCCACGTGCTCCAGGATTCGATTCCAGAAGGGTATGCAGAGTCGCCCGAAGAACGCCTGAGCCTCTGCAGCGGCATCATCGATGCGCTCGTGGAATTGCACGGGGTCGATTATCGGGCGGTCGGACTCGCGGATTTTGGCCGCCCCGATGGCTACCTGGAACGGCAGGTTCGGCGCTGGTCGCAGCAATGGGAACGCTCGAAGACACGGGAGTTGACGGAGATCGACGAGTTGATCCGCCGCCTGAACGGAGCGCTTCCCCAGAATTCCGAGAATACGATCGTGCACGGCGACTATCGGCTCGGAAACATGGCACTCGACCCGACGGATCCGGGCAGAATCGTGGCGATTTTCGACTGGGAGATGTCGACACTCGGGGATCCACTGTCCGACCTGGGCTATCTGCTGATCTACTGGCTCGAAGCCGATGACCCCGAAGAAGTCCTGCGCTCCGATCCGATCTCTGCGATCGTGGCCAAGCCCGGATTCATGACACGCGATGAACTCGCCCAGGAATACGCCCGGCGCAGCGGCCGCGATATTTCGAAGCTGGACTTCTACCGCGTGCTGGCCACCTACAAGCTCGCGGTGATCAGCGAAGGCATCCACGCGCGTTTTCTGAAGGGCAAGACCGTTGGAGAAGGCTTCAGTTTTGCGGGCCAGGCGGCAGAGCGTCTGGCGCACCGCGCGCTGGCCTTGGCCGACCAGTCAAACGACGCGAGTCTTCGGGGCTAGCCCTTTTTGCAGAACAGTACGCGGTAGTCGTTGAGCGATCCGTCGGCCAGGTAGGTTTCCGCCGGTTCGAGGCCGGTTGATCGGGTCAGGCGCTCCCGCTCGGCTTCATCCGCGAAGTGGCAATACCGAACACCGGCATCGGCGCCGACTCCCCAGCGCAATAGCCTGTCTCCGGCTTCCAGTTGCCCGGGCTCGATCGGCTCGGGCGCGTGGGCATTGTGTTCGTCCCAGCTGATCTGTCTGGCCACAAAGCGCGCGTTGTCGAAGTTCCAGAAGCTGAGTGCGAGGTATCCACCTGGCGCCACCCGGCGAGCCAGCTCCCGGATCAATTCGAGCCGCGCCTCGGTTCCGGGAATGTGGTGGAGCAGGGCGAATACCGCCACAAACTCGAACGGCCCCTGGATCTTTCCCAGAGCACTTTCGGGCTCGAGCAAGTCGATTCGCTCGAATCTGGCCCGGACGCGCTCCGGGTTCCGTCGGCGTGCCTCTTCGAGCAGCGGTTCGCTCGCATCGAGCCCGAGGTATTCGATATCGCCTGAGATCCTCTCGCCGAGGAACCTGGCAAAACGTCCGTTGCCGCATCCGGCGTCCAGCACACGCAGGCTATGGTTCGGGCCCCGGGCCTCGACAAGATGGGGTTCGAGACGCTTCCATCCAGCCCACGGTGCCGCGCGGGTCCCGCTGAAGGATGTGGCGTGCTCGTGGTAGAAGTCGCGATTGATCGCGTTGAGCTTTTTCCGGGTCATTCGATCCAAGGGTTCTCCGCCAGACCGCCCAATCAACACATCGTCAAAGCCAGGGAATGAATGGCCCGAGCTGAATCCGAAAACGCTTCGCGCAAATCGCCCCGGCCGGTGTTCGATCCGCTTCCTCACGAGCCGGAACTCGTGGCGATCATCGAGAAGCTACTCGCGGAAGGCGGTTTCGAGCCCGGGCGCCTCGATGCGATTCTGCGGGAGCACCCGCGAGGCGGCAAGGCGCTTTTCTCTCGCAGCCAGCTGATCGCCGGCTATCGCCAATTTTCCCCTCAACACGGCTGGCCGCTTGCGGAACGCGATTTTGCTGCTCGGCTGCGCAAGCGCAAGGTGCGGACGCTCAGCGGTGTCGCGCCCGTCACAGTGCTGACCAAACCGTATCCGTGTCCCGGTCAGTGCATTTTCTGCCCGAGCGACGTTCGCATGCCCAAGAGCTATCTCTCGGCCGAGCCCGGTGCCCAGCGGGCGACCCGGCACGAGTTCGATCCGTACCGCCAGACCCAGGCGCGGCTGCGCGCGTTCTACGAACTGGGGCATCCAACCGACAAGGTGGAGCTGATCGTGCTCGGAGGGACCTGGTCGTTCTACCCCGAGACCTATCGCATCTGGTTCGTCAAACGCTGTCTCGATGCGCTCAACGATTTCGGCGAGGACGGGGCGGGGTCGATAGAAAAGGCAGTAGGGGCGGGGAAGTTCATGGACTTCCTCGATCTGGACGCGAGCTTTGATGGCGGCTCGCCAGAGGCCAGCTACAACCGGGTCGTCACGCGGCACCTGCGTCGCGTCCTCGATGGCGAACTGCTCTCGCCCGGGGAGGCGGCCAGCCGGCCTGAACTCGAAGTGGCCCAGAAACGCAATGAGACCGGTCGCAGCCGCATGGTCGGCCTCTCGCTCGAGACGCGGCCCGATCATCTCGACGATGCCGAGGTGCTTTCGCTGAGGCGGCTGGGCGCGACGAAGGTCCAGATCGGCGTGCAGAGCCTGTCGGACGAAGTGCTCGAACGGAACCGACGCGGTCACGACAGCGCACAGACGCGCGATGCGATCCGACGTCTGCGGGCGGCCGGTTTCAAGATCCACGCGCACTGGATGCCGAATCTCTGCGGTGCGACCCCGGAATCCGATCTGGAGGATTTCGAGCAGATTTTCTCGGATCCCGCGATCCGGCCCGACGAACTGAAAATCTACCCGACCAGTTTGATCGAGACGGCCGAGTTGATGCGGTACTACCGGGAGGGTACCTGGCGTCCCTACGAAGAGGACGAACTCGTCGAACTGGTGGCCCAGGCAATCGAGCGAACACCGGCCTACTGCCGTCTCACGCGGGTGATTCGCGATATCTCGGCCGGGGACATCGTGGTCGGCAATAAGACGGCCAATCTGCGCCAGGTGGCCGAGCGAAGGCTGGCGGAGCGGGGTGTCCGACCCGCCGAGATCCGCTCACGCGAGATCCGCGACCGGGAGTTCGATCCAGCCGAACTGCACATCGACGAGATTCAGTATCAAACGACAGTGGGTTGGGAGCATTTTCTTCAGGTGATCGATGAGCAGGAAAGATTGTTCGGTTTCCTGCGGCTTTCACTGCCCGAGCGAGCCTGTTTCCCTCACGAGATCGCGCATAGCGCCATGATTCGCGAGGTCCACGTGTACGGTGCGATGTCTCGTCTGGGCGAGCGCGAAGGCGGACACGCTCAGCACCTGGGCCTCGGGCGCAGGCTGATCGAGCGCGCGGTGCAGATTGCCAGCGAATCGGGTTACGCGGACCTGGCCGTGATCTCGGCGTTGGGTACGCGCACCTACTACGATGCACTGGGGTTCGAGCGAGGAGAACTCTACCAGCACAGGGCGCTGGAGGCGCAGTCCTAGGGAATCTCTGCACAGGGAGGAATCGAGCGAGAAGCGGGAGTCGCCGCCTGAGCAAGAAGCGTGATCCGATCGCAGATCCGTAGATCTGCAGAGGGTCGCGCGACGCAGCGCAGGCGGATGCATCGCGCTTCGCAG
>JAAELY010000302.1 GCA_024226335.1 bacterium | reverse complement strand
CGAAGCCTCGTCGCAGGCGCTGCTGTAGTTCGTTCCAGTCCATGTCGCCCTGGATTTCACGATAGCGCACGGTCGCCCGAATGCCGCCGAGACGGCCCCGTGGGCCTCCCCCGTGTCGCACGAGCGGCACACCCCGGCCCGCGGGCTTGTCTCACTATCCCTCGGGCGCCTATCTTCTTTTAGTGCTCGGTGCTTGCCGCGGCGGGTCCGTGCCGGCGTTGATCGTCGGGGGCGGGTCTGCTATAACCCGCGGCATTCCGGTCTGTTAAGCCGACGTAGCTCAGATGGTAGAGCGGCTGATTCGTAATCAGCAGGTCAGCGGTTCGATCCCGCTCGTCGGCTCCATACTTCACGGCAGCTAAGTCACACTCGTAACGTGAGTTGTCCGTGCGCTTGTTCGTTGCGTTCGCGATTTGAGTGTGGTTAGAGATGGTCCCGGTTTCCTGTACAGGTTCCGGCCAGAGTTAAGGTGGAATCCGCCTCTGGTTTCAAGCTGCCTGTCCTTCCAGTCGTAGCCCTCGATACGCTTCGTCCGGGGTGCGACCACCGAGCGACGAATGCGGTCGTTCGAGATTGTACTCTTCGATCCAGTCGTCGATTCCTCGCTTCATTGCCCAGCCGTCTTCGAACTCATTCAGGTAGATGCATTCGTACTTGAGCGATCGCCAGAGCCGCTCGATGAAGACGTTGTCCATCCAGCGTCCCTTGCCGTCCATGGAGATCTTGACGCCCGACTCCTTCAGTGTTTCGGTGAAGCCCTGACTCGTGAATTGACTGCCCTGGTCGGTGTTGAAGATCCTCGGCGGTCCGAATCGCTGCAGAGCTTCCTGAAGCGCCTCGACACAGAAGGACGATTCCATGCTGTTGGACAAGCGCCACGACAGCACGCGCCGGGTCGCCCAATCCATGATCGCAACGAGATACAGAAAACCGCGATGCATCGGGATGTAGGTCACGTCGGCGCACCAGGCGTGATTCGGTTTG
>JAAELY010000301.1 GCA_024226335.1 bacterium | reverse complement strand
CTGCGATTACAGTCCCACCATCTCTACGACCACCACTTCTGCCTCGTGCGGCGGCCCAATGAAAAGGGCCACACCGAAGGCTTGGTCAAGTTCGCACGGCGGAACTTCATGGTGCCGGTTCCCAACTTCGACGACTTCGAGCAGTTCAATCAGAAGTTGGCCGACGACTGCCGCAATGACCTGCAGCGTCAATTACGCGGTCAAGACGGCACGAAATCCGAACTGTTCGAAGAGGACCGTCAGGCGATGCTCCCGATTCCGGAGGATCGTTTCGAGGCAAGACGCGTCAAGGGCGGCAAGGTCAACACGTTGTCATTGATCCGGTTCGACCGGAATGACTACAGCGTGCCGACGCAGTACGCACATCGCGAAGTCATCCTCGTCGGATCGCTTGATCGCGTGCGGATCATTGCCGACAGCCACGTTATCGCCGAGCATGTACGCGACTGGGAATCGGAAAATGTTCACTATGATCCCGTGCATTACCTGGCGTTATTGGAGCGGAAGCCGAATTCGCTCGACTTTGGCAAGCCCTTCGAAGAGTGGGATCTGCCAGAAGTCTTTGCGGTGCTCCGCAGGCGTCTGGAATCGGAAGGCGGCAGCGACGGCCGCCGTGAGTTCATCAAGATCCTGCGTCTCCTGGAAAAGCACAAGCTGAGAGAATTGACCGATGCGATCGATCGCGCCCTGAGAATCGGAGCGATGACCGTTGACGTGATCCGGATCCTCCTGCAGGAAGGCCGCGAGTCGCCAGCCAAGCTGTTCCGACTCGATGGCCGACCACACCTGCAAGACCACAGTATCCCCGAGCCTCGGATCTCTCAATACGGCGATCTCGTCCAACACCAGGAGAAGCAATCATGAAGAAACTCGAAACCAAGAGTACGGTCTTGCTGAAGCACCATCTCAAGGCACTCAAGATGCCGACCATGCACGAGGAGTGCGAAAAGATCGCGGCACGCTGTGCGAAGGAGAACGTCGATCATCTCGGCTTCCTGCTCCAACTCTGCGAGCAGGAACTGATCGACCGTGAGAAACGGGCGGCCGACCGGCGTCTGAAGGCGGCCAAGTTCCCCAACTACAAGACGCTCGAAGATTTCAAGTTCGAGGCCCAGCCGACGATCAACCGCGTACTGGTCAGCGAACTGATGCGTGGGGAGTACATCGAGAAGCGTGAGTCGATCATTCTGATCGGCTATCCCGGAACGGGAAAGACCCATATCGCCACGGCCTTGGGAATCGCTGCGTGTGGACAAGGGAAGAAGGTCCGGTTCCATCGCGTGACCGAGCTGATCACGCAGTTGATGGAAGCCCGTGAGGAACGCCAGTTGATGCGGATGAAGAATCAGCTGATGAAGCTCGATCTGCTGATCCTCGATGAACTGGGCTACGTCCCGGCCAGCAAGCTCGGAAGCGAACTGCTCTTCGACGTGATCTCCGCCGCCTACGAGCGGACCAGCGTCATCGTGACAACGAACCTGCCCTTCGAGCAGTGGACCGAGGTGCTCGGCAGCCAGCGGCTCACCGGCGCCGTGCTGGACCGACTGACGCACCACTG
>JAAELY010000300.1 GCA_024226335.1 bacterium | reverse complement strand
TGACCTACGAGGCGGTTCATCAACTGACCCAGATGGGGATCGGACAGTCGACGTGCGTGGGGATCGGAGGGGATCCGATTCCCGGGACCAACTTCATCGACACGCTGCGGCTCTTCCAGGACGATCCCGCGACGAGTGCAGTGGTGATGATCGGCGAGATCGGCGGTAGCGCCGAGGAAGAAGCTGCGGAGTTCGTCGCCAGCGAGATGAACAAGCCAGTTGCGGCCTTCATCGCGGGTGCAACCGCACCCCCGGGCAAGCGCATGGGACACGCCGGCGCGATCATCTCCGGCGGCAAGGGCACGGCTGAGGAAAAGACGCGTGCGCTGGAAAAGGCCGGGATCCCGGTCGCGCCTTCACCCGCCCTGATGGCCGAGACCCTGAACTCGATCGCACCGGACCTGAAGTAGTTGGCGAATAGCGATTCCCTGCTGGTCGTCGGTTCGGTGGCCCTCGATGATATCGAGGCGCCCGCCGGAAGTGCGAAGGGCGTGCTCGGTGGAGCGGCGTCGTATTTCGCGGTGGCTGCGAGCTACTTCGTCGATGTGCGCGCCGTCGGTGTGACGGGAAACGATTTTCCCCAGGAACACCTCGATTTCCTCGCCTCGCGCGGTATCGATCTGGCCGGTGTGTACAGCGCGGACGGCCCCACCTTCCGCTGGGGAGGTCGCTACCACGAGTCGATGAACCAGCGCGACACGCTGTTCACGGAACTCGGCGTGTTCGAGAGCTTCGACCCCAAGCTTCCCGAGTCGTATCTCGATTCCGATTGGGTCTTTCTGGCGAACATCCACCCGTCGCTACAACTGGGCGTGTTGGAACAGGTGCGCGCACCGAAGTTCACGGCGATGGATACGATGAACTTCTGGATCGAGGGCACGCTGCCGGAACTCGAAAAGACGCTGGCGAAGGTGCGCGGTCTGATCATCAACGATGAAGAAGCGATGCAGTTGACCGGCAAGAGCAATCTCGTCCTGGCGGCCGAGGAGATTCACGGCATGGGTCCCGACCGGGCCGTGATCAAGCGCGGTGAGCACGGGGCGTTGCTCTTCGACGAACACGGAGTCTTTACGGCCCCGGCGTTCCCGTTGCGCGAGGTGCAGGATCCGACCGGTGCCGGCGATAGTTTTGCCGGTGGTTTCATGGGGGCTCTGGCCCGCGCTGGCGCCGTCGATGCGGAATCCCTTCGCAGCGCGATCATCTACGGTTCAGTCCTGGCATCGTTTTGTTGTGAACGCTTCAGCCTGGACCGCTTCCGCGACCTGGAACGCTCTCAGATCGAAGAGCGTTTCGAGGCTTTCCGCAAGCTCACTCGTTTCTGAGGGGCACTGGCCCCAGTCCCATCTCCGGAATGCAGTTCTGTCCCGCAACTCCTCAAGCGGAGTGGTTTCCTGCCCGATACCGGAATTGAGAGGGGACTCGACGCGAGCGTCGGTGTTCGGAAGTGGAAGCCTATGTTCGCCAAGCAGGACGGACCGACAGCACTGCACGCGGACCTCGTGCGCGCACTCTCTTTTTCGAAGCGCCAGGTCGAGGTCGATACGCCCGAAGGCTCGGAACCGGCGATTGCGGCGCTCGCATCGGTGTGGAATGGCCGCAAAGGCTTCGTGGCGCTCGTGTTGCGTTTCCTGGAGAAGCCGCGGGTCGAACGCTACGTGTACCCCACGGCCATCACCAGCGAGGGCGAATTCTCGCACGCGACCGATGAGGGCCTGATCTTCGCCGAGAGTCTGGGATTCCCGATGGATCCGAAGGAATTTCGCGGACTGTCTGCCGATCTCCAGGTCCGGCGCCTGAAGAACTGGAACAAACTGCGAAAGGTGCGCAAGCAAAAAAGCAGCGCGAGTACCGCAAAGGCGGAACCTGAGCCACAAGGACCGGCAGTGCTTGGAAAAATCGCGCTCGAACGACGACGCAGCTCCGGTGGCTGGAGCAATCCGATCGAGCGCCTGCTCGCATTCTTCTGAGGGGAAAGACCATGCAGAAAATCAGCCTGATCATCACCGGACTCGTCCTCGCTCTCGCGATGGGTTGTGCCACTGTCGGCGAGTCATCGCTGATTATGTCGGATTCGCACCGCGATCTCGGCGACTCACATCTTCGGGCCGGAGACAATGAACGCGCGATTGGCGAGTACAAGCGTGCGCTCAACTACAATTCCAAAGACGCGAATACACACTTCGGAATCGCTGAAGCGTTCAAGCGCAAAGGGCACTACGAGGATGCCGTGCGCCATTTCGAACTCGCCATCAAGAGTGATCCAGATCACCAGTCGGCGAAGCTGAATCTCGGCGTGGTCTACATACTGGATGAGCGTTGGGGCGATGCGATCGAACTCTTCAAACGTCTTGCAGAGGATCCGAGTTTCATTCGTCCGTCGCGAGCCCTTGTCAACCTGGGCTGGGCTCAGTACAACTCCGGGGACTTCAAGTCGGCAAAGCACAGCTTCCAGCGTGCTCTCATTTCGGACCCGAACAACCACGTAGCGCATCTAGACCTCGGCATTCTCTACTACGAGGAAGGTTCGCTGGTGGAAGCGATCAGTGAGTTCAGTCAGGCCGCGGAGATCTTGCAGGCACGTACCGTGAAGAAGGGCTTTGGTCCGGTCGAAGCTGAGGTGCGTTTCAGAGCGGCACAGGCGCAGATCAAACTGGGCAAACGCAAACAGGCTCTGAAACAGCTCGAGATGGCGTCCAAACTGGGGGGGAAGGGCGAGTGGGGCAGGAAGTCGAGAGAGTATCTGGACGTGCTTCGCTGAACGTGCCGGGCGCCGTCGTTGCGGTGCCCGATGAGGAATTCGGTCCCTGGTTCGCCCGGCAGCGTGTGGTTCGCGGAATATCCGTGTACTTCGTTGCAGCACGCACGCGTCTTACGCCCGGCCGCGTAGAGGCAATCGAGAGCGGGCAAGAGCCACTCTCGTTCGACGGGCAGGGGCGTGCGCTCGCACGACATCTTGCGGACGCGATTGGCGCCGATCCCCAGGAAGCGGCCGCACATCTGATCGGCCCCCGTCGACGCTCGCGACGGTTGCCAGGCTTCAGCTCTCCCTGGACTCTGTGGGGCGTTCGCGCCGTCGCGGTGTTGCTGGTGAGCGCTGTGTTCTGGCTCTTCGGGGCCTGGTTGCTGGCGGCCCCGGAGCAGGAACACCCTTCGCTCGTCTATCGCAACGACTACATTCACAAGCTCCTGGACGCTCCCGACCGCTAACCCGGTCCTACTTGTGTTGCGCGCCGGTCTTCGCGATTCTGTGGGCGGTTTTGAGTACCTGCGACCCAACAGAGGCGGAGCCCCGCGCCCGGTGCGAGTGCCTGTCTTGGAGACGTCATGCCGGACCGCCGGGGAAACCTGCTGCAGGTCAGCCTGCTACGGCTCGTGCGCCGAGGCGCATGGGGGCATGCCGGACGTCTTCTCGAGAAGAGCCATCCGGCTGACGTAGCACAGGTTCTCGATCGGCTGACGCCAGCGGACTGCACGGCGGTCTTCAATCTGATCCGCTCGGCAGAGGTTCGCGCGGAAGTGATCGCGCTGATCGAGTTCAGCGCCCGTGCGGATCTACTCCTGGCTCTGGAGCCGGAAGTCGCTGCGGGCATCGTGTCGCACATGCCGGTCGACGATGCCGCCGAACTCCTGCGCGAACTTCCGCGCGCAACCGCGGACTCCGTGCTCGGTTGTATGGGAGAGGATGCCGAGGAAGTTGAAAAACTGCTCGGTTACGCCGACGAAACCGCCGGTGCGATCATGTCGCCGGAGTTCCTGGCGCTGGACGAAGATCTCAATGCCATGAAGGCGATCGAGCGGGTCCAGCAATACGGCTCGCACGAGGCCAGCTTCTACGTGTACGTGGTCAATGATCACGGTCACCTCGTGGGCGTATTGTCCCTGCGCCAGCTGATCATGCAGCCGCCCGACAAACTGCTCCGCGACGTGATGACTATCGACCCGATTCGGGTTTCCACCGACGACGACCAGGAAGATGTGGCTGCCGTCGTCGCGCGTTACGACCTTCTGGCGGCACCCGTAGTCGACGTCAGCAACAAGCTCGTGGGCGTGGTGACCGTCGACGATGTCATCGATGTTCTGCGCGAGGAAGCGACCGAGGACATCCTGAAGCTCGCCGGAACCACGACCGAGGAGGTGACTTCTCCGGGGATGTTCCGCGGAGCCTGGATCCGCTTCCCCTGGCTGGCCGTGGCGTTCGTGGGCGGTTTTGCGGGCATCCACCTTCTTTCGCGATTTGAAGACATCCTGACCGAGACCGTGCAGATCGCGTTCTTCCTGCCCATCATTCTGGCCATGGGCGGCAATGTTGCCAGCCAGTGTTCGATGGTCGTCGTGCGCGGTCTTTCGACGGGGCGTCTCGAGGTCGCTCACCTGGGGCGCGTCATCGGTTACGAGGTCGGCGCGAGCCTGCTGCTTGCGCTGGTGTTTGCGATGGGCCTGGCGGCCTGGGCAGTGGCTCTCGGCTATGGCGATCAGAATTTCCCACTCGTCGTCGCGTTGGGGATCTTTGCATCGATCATGATCGCGGCCACGTTCGGCACGCTCTTGCCGCTGGTGTTCACGCGTCTGGGTGTGGACCCGGCGATCGCTTCCGGTCCCTTCGTCACGACTTCGACTGACGTCGCGGGCATCCTGGCTTTCTGCGGGATCGCCTACACGTTGCTCTGAGCGGATTTCCGAAGCGGGGTTCGAATGCCTGTCGAGTACCGAACGCGTGCATTGGTGTTGAGAACCTTCGATCAAGGTGAGTCCGATCGCCTCGTCCATCTGTATACGGCGACACAGGGCCGGGTCTCGGCCATCGCGAAGGGCGCACGTCGTTCGAAGCGGCGTTTTCCGGGAACGCTCGAGATCTTTTCGATACTGGACGTGCGTCTTGTGGATCCACCGCGCTCCTCGCTGATGCGCCTCGAGGGAGCGCGCCTTGCGCGACCCTTCGAGACACTCACACACGATCTGGGTCGCTACGCGCTTGCTTGCCTGTTCTGTGAACTTCTCGATCGCTTGACCGGCGAGCACGAGGCGAATCCCGAGCTGTTTCAGTTCGCCGAGGGCGTGATCGATGTCATCAGCGATGAAGCTCCCGATCTTCTGCTCGCGGTACTGCTACTCACCAAGACGCTCGCGCGTCTGGGTTACAGACCTCAGCTCTTGAATTGCTCCCGTTGCGCCAGCGAACTTCCGGCCAGCGGTCCGCCCGTCGGTTTTGAGGCCCGCGAGGGGGGGGCGGTGTGTCGCGACTGCTGCGTGCCCGAAGCGGCCGAGGTTCCCCTGCGCTTGCTGAGGGGGATTGCGGCCGGTATTCGCACCCCCCTGCGCGACCGGAAAACGCTCGGCCTGAGTATCGAAGAGGCTCGGCATGCGGATGCGCTGATGTCGAGATTCTCCAGGTTTCACGTAGGTTTGGAGATGAGGTCCGAGGCTTTTCTTCGCTTCTCACTGGACCCCCGACGCCTTGACGCCGGGGCCTCCCCCGTACAGAATGCCGCCAACTGCATGCCGCGTTCGGGTGGGGTCGTGGCAGCGCTGGATCCTCTTCGCGAGGCTGACGGCGGGACGTGAACAACCTCTGATCACGCGGGCTTGCCCCGAAATATCTGAATCCTGTTACGGGAGTCGAGAATCGCCGTGGCCAAGCGAACCAGCAAGCGAACCTCTGGAGCAGCCAAGCGCACTTCGAGTCGGACGAAAAAGGCCGCCAAGCCTTCGCGCCGCAAGAGTGTGACGCGCGCGAAGACCGCCCGCGCAAAGACGTCGTCCAAGCGGGTGTACTTCTTTGCCAAGGGGCGCGCCGAGGGCAAGGCATCGATGCGCAACCTGCTCGGCGGCAAGGGTGCGAATCTCGCAGAGATGACACGTCTTGGTGTTCCTGTTCCCGCCGGTTTCACGATTTCGACGGATGTCTGCAACGAGTTCTACGCGAACCGACGCCGTCTCTCGGCCGCGCTCAAGGCCGAAGTGCTCGCGCAGCTTCCCAAGGTCGAAAAGGCCATGGATGCCCGCTTCGGTGATGCGAAACAGCCGCTCCTGGTCTCGGTCCGCTCCGGCGCCCGAGTCTCGATGCCGGGCATGATGGATACGGTTTTGAACCTGGGCTTGAACGACAAGACCATCGCAGGCCTGGTCAAGGAAAGTGGCGATGAGCGTTTCTCCTACGACTCGTATCGTCGCTTCGTCCAGATGTACGGCGATGTCGTGCTCAAAGTCGAACACGGTTTGTTCGAGGCGGCTCTGTCGGCAAAGAAACTACGCCGCGGTGTCGAAGAAGACACCGCACTGAGCGCTGAAGATCTGGCGGATCTCGTGACCGAGTTCAAGCAGATCGTGCGCAGGGAAACGGGCAAGGACTTTCCCGAAAAGCCATTGGATCAGCTCTGGGGAGCGATCTCTGCAGTCTTCGACTCGTGGCATACGCCGCGAGCTGCCACCTATCGCAAACTCAATTCGATTTCGGAGGAATGGGGTACCGCGGTCAACGTGCAGGCGATGGTCTTTGGGAACCTGGGCGATGACTCCGCCACCGGTGTCGCCTTCACGCGAGATCCTTCGACCGGTGAAAAACGCTTCTTTGGTGAGTATCTGCCCAAGGCCCAGGGCGAGGATGTCGTTGCGGGGATCCGCACCCCGCATCCGATCACCAAGGCCGAGCGCAAGCCCAAGGGTCCACCGTCACTGCAAGAAGAGATGGCCACCAGCTTCCGGGAGCTCGATCGCACGGCCAAGCTGCTCGAGAAGCACTACACCGACATGCAGGATCTCGAGTTCACGATTCAGAGGGGTCAGCTCTGGATGCTGCAAACACGCAGCGGCAAGCGCACTGCACGCGCCGCGGTGAAAATCGCCGTCGATATGACGCGCGAGCGACTCATCAATCGAGAGACTGCAATCCGCCGGGTAGATGCGGATCAGCTCGACCAGCTATTGCATCCGACTCTGGATGCATCCGCCGCTCCACCGCCGATCGCACAGGGTCTGCCAGCTTCTCCGGGCGCTGCCAGCGGGCGCATCACATTCAGCGCCGACGAGGCAGAGGCAGCAGCGGAAAACGGCGAGGAAGTCATCCTCGTGCGCCGTGAGACGTCTCCAGAAGACATCCACGGGATGAACGCTGCGCAGGGCATTCTGACCGCGCTCGGCGGCATGACGTCGCATGCGGCGGTCGTCGCGCGCGGCATGGGAAAGCCCTGCGTGAGCGGTTGCGCCGCGCTCACAGTCGATTCGGAAAAGGGCCTGGCGCGCATTGGTGAGATCGAGCTGACCAGTTCCGATGTCATCACCTTGGACGGTACGACCGGTTTCGTTTTCAAGGGCAAGCTGCCAACCGTGCAGGCGGAACTCGGCAAGGACTTCAAGACGCTCATGAGCTGGGCGGACGGTTTCCGCAGACTGAAGGTGCGCACCAACGCCGATACACCGGCAGACGCCGAACAGGCCGTGCGCTTCGGGGCAGAAGGAATCGGGCTGTGCCGGACCGAGCACATGTTTTTCCAGGCCGAGCGCATCCTGGCGGTGCGCCGGATGATCCTGGCCGAGACCCCCGAAGAGCGCGCACATCCGCTCGAGCAGATTCTGCCGATGCAACGCGACGATTTCTTCGGGATCTTCCGCGCCATGGCCGGACGTCCAGTCACGATCCGCCTACTCGATCCACCCTTGCACGAGTTCTTGCCGCATACCGCCGAGGAGATGACGCAACTGGCGAAAGACCTCGATATGCCCGAGCTCGAACTTCGCCGCAAAGTCGAGTCGCTGCGCGAGTTCAATCCAATGCTGGGACATCGAGGTTCGCGCCTGGCGATCACGTATCCCGAGATCTACGAGATGCAGGTGCAGGCGATCATCGAAGCGGCGTGCGCCTGTGCCGCCGAGGGGATCAAAGCCCGGCCCGAGATCATGCTGCCTCTGATCTCTTCGCACCGCGAGCTTGCGCGACTGCGCGTGCTCGTCGATGAAACGGCCCGCGCGACCATGAAGAAGAGCGGGCGCAAGATTCGCTACCAGATCGGCACCATGATCGAAGTCCCGCGCGCCGCGCTGGTGGCCGACAAGATCGCGGAGACCGCGGAGTTCTTCTCGTTCGGGACCAACGACCTCACGCAGATGACGATGGCTCTGTCGCGCGACGACGCGGGGCGTTTTCTGCCGACATACGTGGACACGGCATTGATGGACGATGATCCATTCGTGACGATCGACCGGGGTGGAGTGGGTGAATTGATGAAGCTGGGTCTCGAACTGGGCCGCAAGACACGGGCCGACCTGAAGGTGGGCATCTGTGGCGAGCACGGAGGCGAACCTCGATCGATCCGTTTCTGCGAGGAACTCGGGCTCGACTACGTCAGCTGTTCGCCGTTCCGTGTGCCCGTCGCGCGACTGGCGGCCGCCCAGGCTGCGCTCGACAACAAAGGGCGCCGGCGTTGAGCCGACTCGCGAGTGGTCTACTGCCGCTCGTGGTCTGCGCCTGTTTCGGCGCGAGCATCTCGCGTTCCCCCGTTCCCGAGGCGGAGGCGATCGGTTTTCACGAACGTGCCAGGAGCTTCTACCAGGCGCTGGAATCGGTTCCTCTGGACGCGCTGGTCACCTACGAGGACCCCGAACTGAAGACCTATTTCGCCGGTCCGGCGGCTTTCGCCGACTACTACTCGAGCCTGGCCGACGCCGTGAGGTCGCTGAATTTCCGAGACGGGCGAGTCGCATCCCTGGAGATCCAGGAATTCCGCTTCGAACGGCCGGATTTCGCGCGTGTGGAGTTGCGCATCTCCGGCAAACACCAGAGGCGGCTGCGCTTCTGGGAGATGGAGATGCACCGCACGGACTCCTGGCGTCGTGTGGATGGCGTCTGGCTGGTTTCGCCCGACAAGTTGTAAGGGGCGTTCGTTTCGGCCTGCTGCGAGCGTCTTGGGGCGCTGAGACCTGCCTCCGAAGGGGCTTTAGCCCTCCAGAGTGAATCAATTTTGCCCTAATTGGGAAACAAGCTTCACTCCTGTTCTGGCTTCTTCGAGCCTTTTTCGTGGTTGCTTCGCCCCAAAAACGTCGTTGGGCTCCTCTGACGGGCGTCTGGGTGGCGGAAGTGTGTTGGCATGACGATTGCTGAACCCACATGCACCAATTCGAGGGTGGAGCCGGACTTGAAAGACACGGACCGAAAGATCGTAGATGCCATCAAGAGCGGAGACACATCCGCCTTTGAAGATCTGTACAACGGCTACTTCCGGCGGATCCTCAACTTCTCGATCCGAAAACTGGGCGACGCGGCCGAGGCCGAGGACGTCACCCAGGAAGTCTTCGAGGCCGTTTTCAGCTGTATTGGCCGCTTCGAGGGCAAATCCGACCTCGTCGTGTGGATCTACGGGATCACCCGAAACATTCTCAACAACCGACTCCGCCGTCGCGGTGGCGTGCGTCTGGTTTCGATCGACGATATTCCGCCCGAAGCCGCGCCCGTCGACATGGGGCCCGGTAATCGCGCCGAGGCTCGTCAGATGCTCGGCCGGGTCCAGACGGCTATCGACCAGCTGCCCACCGAGCAGCGCCGTATCCTGGAGATGCGACACGCAGGACGCATGCCGATTCGCAAGATCGCGCAGCTGACCGGTCGCAGTGAGGACGCGGTGAAGTCGAGTCTCTACCGCGCTCGCCGAACGCTCGCCGCCCAGCTCCCAGCCGGCGCTCCTGCGTTCTGAATAGGCCTTTGGAATCGGGCCTTTAGGCCTTCTTTTTCACTATTGTCGCACTCTTATGCGACACCTTCGCTCAAGCTCGCCTACTCTATTGACGATGGGGTTGTTCCGCGGTTGTAATCCGCGTGCCGCATCGGAGTCCGGCCAATGAGCGATACACGCGACAAGACCACAAGTCTCGATTTCTCCGCTGTACACGCACTGGAGACCCGCTACGCCAGTTCCTTCTGGGACGGTGTCGAGGTCGAGGTCGAGGCGCTGGATGTGAGCGACTTCCAGGAGTTCCTCGAGTCGGACGCGTTGCCCATCGAGCCCCACGAGGGTTTCCGAAAGCAGCTTTCGGGCTATTTGAAGGGCCTGGTCCGCGCCCGCTTTTCTCACTAGCGAGCCTTCTTCGCCCAGCGCGTTTGCTCGACGGGGCGCCCGAGGCTACCTCTTGGGCCATGGCTCGGCTCAAGAAGCGACTCACACCCCGTTTACTGGCCGTTTACGCCGCAGCTCTGGCGGCGATCTGGTTCAGTGAGCCCACACCGGGCTCGCTCGCGCTCGGATTGCTTCCGATCCTCGCGGGTGAAAGCCTGCGCCTCTGGGCGACCGGACATCTGCACAAGAACGACAACCTGACGGTGACCGGGCCGTTCGCCTATGTGCGTCATCCGCTGTACCTCGGGACTTTCCTGATCGCTGTGGGCTTTCTGATCATGGCGGGCAATTCGTGGGCTTATCTGATGTTCACGGTATTGCTGCTCGTGTTCTTCGTCTACTACATGCCGTACAAGGATCGCATCGAGAGCGCTCGCCTCGAATCGCTGTATGGCGATGCCTACCGGCGCTTCGCGATCGCCGTTCCTCGACTGCTTCCGCGTCTCCATCCATACGAGCCGCTCGAAGCGGATCGCGGAAGCGAGACGGCCTGGCGCATGACGCGCTTCGCCGACAATAACGAGACCGGTACCGCTCTGGCTGTGACGGTGGGCATGGTGGCGATGGCGCTCCGCTGGGGTCTCGGCTGAGCCGTCGGCGCAACGGTAGATCGTGGGACAAGCGGTAAGTTCTCGATTGAAGCGTGCGGATCTCTTCGCGCCTGGTGTTCGCGTCCTGAATCGAGGGGGCTTCGCGAATCCTGACGTGCTGAAGATCCAACCGGAGCACGGACCTCCGTTGATCGTCAAGGACTACAGTCAGCGCTCGTTCTGGGTGCGGCATCTGCTTGCCCCGCTCTTCATCCGCCACGAACTCGCGATGCTCGAACGCTTGAAGGGTGTGCGTGGGCTGCCGGAACCGCGCGGACGCGTCGATCGACTGGCGTTCGCGATCGAGTGGCTCGAGGGCCGGCCACTGCAGCGTCGCTCGCACTACGCGACGCTGCCGTCGCACTTCTTCGATGCTCTACAGGAGATCCTGGACGAACTGGCGGATCGCGGTGTTCTGTACGTGGACCTGCGCAGCCCCAGCAATGTGATCGCAATGGACGACGGCAGTCCGGCGCTGGTTGATGTGGCGTCGGCGTTTCCGATTCCGGTTCCGAAAGCACTGCGGCGATTGATCGAGAGACGGGCATTGCGCAAGTTGCGCAGTCGCTTCGAAGCCAGGGAGGGGCGACTTGCGGTCGTTGAAGACCACGCCGATGACTCCGATCTGGATCTGGGGGGAGTGCGTCTGCGTTACCTGGACTGGGGGCGCCTCGACGATCCCGTACCCGCGGTGTTTCTGCACGACATCGGGCTCTCGTCCCGCGTGTTTGCTCCGATTCTGTCGCGCGCAAAGGACAACGGGAGACGCGGCATCGCCCCGGATCTGCCCGGTTTCGGGCGTTCGCGCGGGAAGCTGAAGACCCTTTCGCCTGGCGAAGCTGCGCAGTGGTTCGAGACTTGGGTCGACGCCATGCGGATCGGGCGTATAGACCTGATCGGCCACGGTTGGGGCGGGTTCGCCGCGCGAGCCCTTGCGCAACGCATGGGAGACCGGGTTCGTTTCATGATCACGATTGACTCGGCCCTGCTTCGCATCCCGAAAGCGCTCGCAGAACTCATCGAGTGTGCAGACAGCGACGATGTGCGGGCGAAGCTGCGCTCTCGCGTGCCTTCCAGTTATCCCGGCGAACTCCGTGCTGACATCGAAACCGCCGTCGAAAAATGCGACGGGCAAGCGCTCGCCCAGCTGCTGCGGGCAATTCCGAAAAGCGAACGCGCCGCTCTCGATCTTCCATGGCCCGATGTCGCCTGGCTCGTCGTCGACTCCGGCCTTCAGCCCGGCGCTGAGGATGAAGAGCTGCCGCGTCCACTCGAATGCGTCACCTGGAACGATCCCCTGACGGACGCGGACCGTCTCTGGAGCGAGTTGGCCAGGCGCATCCACTAGGGAAGCTCTGCACAGGGAGGCTGCGGCTGCGAAGCTCGATGCATCCGCCTGCGCTGCGTCGCGCGACCCTCTGCAGATCTACGGATCTGCGATCGGATCACGCTTCTTGCTCAGGCGGCGACTCCCGCTTCTCGCTCGAATCCTCCCTGTGCAGAGATTCCCTAGC
>JAAELY010000299.1 GCA_024226335.1 bacterium | reverse complement strand
GGTGCCACACTGGCGGCCGGCAAGGCCGCCGCCCGCCCCCGGCAGGACGACACGGAGTTCGTCGGCGTCCTCGTGGACACGACGCGCTGCATCGGCTGCCGGTCCTGCGAGGTCGCGTGCGCGAAAGAGCACGACCTCCCGATCCCGGATGTGGAAAACGACGGTGGACTGGAGGCTCCGAGAACGACATCCACGGACCGGCGGACGGTCGTCAATCGCCACGACACCAGCAAAGGTGAGGTCTTCGTCAAACGACAGTGCATGCACTGCTGGCAGCCGGCCTGCGCCGCCGCGTGCCTGACCAACGCGATGCACAAGACCCGCAGCGGGCCCGTGGTCTGGCGGCCGAAGAAATGCATGGGCTGTCGCTACTGCATGATCTCCTGCCCGTTCGACGTCCCCAAGTTCGAGTACGACGAGTGGAATCCCAGAATCCATAAGTGCGATCTGTGCGCCGACCGCGTCGCGAGCGGAAAGAAAACCGCGTGTGTGGCGGCTTGCCCGACCGACGCGCTGATGTTCGGCCTGAAGCGGGAGCTGATGGAGGTCGCCAGGACGCGGATCTACAATCACCCGCAGCGCTACGTGCGAAAAATCTACGGGGAACACGAGGTCGGCGGAACCGGATGGCTGTATCTGGCTTCCGTCCCGTTCGAGGAGCTGGGGTTCCGCACGGATCTGGGTACCACACCCTACCCCGAGTTCACTCGCGATTTCCTTTACGGTGTTCCGGTCGCGCTGTTCGGCTTGCCGGCGCTTCTCCTCGGCCTGCACCTCCTGGCCAATCGGGAGGAGCCGGAATCGTGAACAGATCCAACATGCACGCAATGGGGATCACGGAATTCCTCCTCGAGGAGATGAAGCCGAAGGGCAAGCTGTTGACGCCGTTCAACCTGATCTCGATTCCGGTCATGCTGGCCGGTGTCGTGATCCTGGTCATACGCTTCACGTACGGCTTGGGTTCGGTGACCAACCTGTCGCAGGACGTTCCCTGGGGACTCTGGATCGGGTTCGACGTCGTGACCGGTGTTGCCCTGGCCGGTGGCGCGTACGTCATCACGTTCGCGGTCTACGTCATGCGGATGGAGCGGTATCGCCCGATCGTGCGGGCCACGGTTCTCAACGGCCTGCT
>JAAELY010000298.1 GCA_024226335.1 bacterium | reverse complement strand
GCACAACGCAGCGCCAAAGCCGTTCATCTGGACCAAGAGCGCCGAGCAGATCCTCGACAGCATCCGTCGCTTCTGTTCCCGAGTCCTCCAGGTCCACGCTCGGAAGCATTAGAGATGGAACTTCTGAAACAGGACACTAGTTCGCCGGGCTACTCGTCCTGCTCCGACTGGGAGCGGAGGAGTTCCTCGACGGTCCGACGGATCTCCAGCGATCGGTCGATCCGACCCGCATGCAGGCTCTCTTGTGATAGGCCGAATCCGCTGAAACCCTCGGTGCCGAGTTGCCACGGCGAGTCCAGTACCATTCGATCCGCAAAAGCCGGAGCCTTGGACACATCGAAGCCTGCACGTGCCGCGAGCTGCAGTGCCAAGCGATCTGCTGCCGGTTCGTCGGGCGTCTTACGCGCCAGGGTAGTCCCGAGCAGTTGGTGCGCCATCTGATGGGCGATCCCGATCGCGAGTTCATCATCGTCACGAGTGAATGCCACGAGTCCACTCGGAACGAGCACATCAACACGATTGGGGTGCGCGCGGGGGATGAGATCCTCGCTCATGAACATGATTGATGCGTGATGGCAGCCCTGAACGATGGGCAACTCTACTTGGAGAGGAGCACCGGCTCGCTCGAGCGAAAACGAAACCTCACTACCGTCACTCTGGCGAATCGCCGAAAAGACATCTCCCGTCTTGCGAATCGATTGTCCAGAAACCTTCCTTACGAGATCGCCTTCCTGAAAGCCTGCGCGATCAGCGGGTGAATCCGGAAGGACCGCAAGGACCTTGACTTGATCGACGAGCCCGAAAATCTCCTCGGCTTCAGCCTCCTTCCCGAACAGAACGTCCCGGCGTCGGCCAACCGAAGCACCGAGAAGCGGCGCAACTCGGTCACCGCACAAGGCAACGCCCTTCGAACGCAGCGCATGGCTTACTCGCAGGATCTGTCGTCGGCGTTCTCCCAGCCGCTCCAGCGGTGTGATCATCTCCTCGTCTACGCTGAACAGGCCCAATACAGGACTCTGCTTCTCGCAGAAGGGGGCTGCTTCAAGACGAATCCTGTCTACGATTCCCTGGAGCCGGGCTTGCCCGGTGAGCCGGTGGTCGAGGATGAGTTCGCCGAGTCGTTTCGCCTCGGCGTACCGCGCTTCTTCATCGGCGGCATGGCTCAGTGAAGGAGCGATGCCAATCAGGAGAAGGCACACCGCGGAAAGTGGAAGTGAGCAGGCCAGCATGTCTCCACCCTACATGCATTCGGGCGTGGTTCAAAGCGCCGGCGTGGTCCCATCTGAACAGCTGCCGGGATAGGGATGGCTAGCAATCGGGATCGTCGTAGCGAACTGATTCTGGCCGGAAGGGTAGGTGGGGCTGACGATCTCGATCGATGCGCTCTCTGGGTCGATCCTCAGCAGGCTGTCGCTGCGAAGCCCGACGACGATGGGGACGCTGGAGGCCCCGCTCGCCTACATCGCTGGAGAGACGACGAAGAGCAGCGCGAACCGTGGCCTCGGCTCGATCCATCGCTTCGCGTCAGACCATTGGCTCCCGTTGATCGACCGTCGCGTATGATCCACATGCCTGCGATTTCACGGCTCCGCAACTCATCGGTGAAGCGATCGCTTTGAAGCGCGAGTTCTCGGAACCGACTTCGTGGCAGACGCAAGCGTGGTAGGGTTGGAGCCGGGGGGCAAGTGTCAGGTAGCGTCGGCGGTTGTGCAGCATGAAGATCGAATGGCAAGGCGACATCACATCGGTGCAGCCGCGTTTCCGGATGCTGCGATCGTTCGATGAGCGCCATCATGCGTACCTCGGCTATGCGCTCAGGATTCGGGGCAGCATCAATGGGAACGACGCCTCCGCATGGTTCGGTTTCGGCAAAGCTGCCCACGAGAAGCATCGATTCGAAGCAGGCCAGGCGGCCAGCGGCCAGGCACTCGCGGTCGCCGACCCCAGAATCGAACCCGTCGACTTCTACAAGGTCAGTCGCGTCACGATTGCACCGCGGCGGAATCCCGCCGGTACACCACCCCCTTGGCAAGGTGTTGCTCCTGCGATCGAGATCTATCGAAACCGAGGCCATAGGCGGCTCTCAGCAAAGACGTATTCGTCTGTCGCCTGCTCTAGCTGCATCTGGGGCGCTCGCATGCCCGTCGAGATCATCGTCGACCACTGGAAGCCGAAGGAGAAGAAG